>NZ_JBWPWE010000009.1:0-115156 GCF_056590475.1 Anaerococcus sp. C0059F3 | reverse complement strand
AGCCCCAATAGGGGCGTGCCGGTATTCGCGCCTTATAGGCGCTGCACAAACTACCAGCTAAGCTGGTAGTTTTGATTGGCTAATTATCATCTCTTTTATTTCAAGCTTCGCTTGACCACTCCGTGGAGGGTCTTCCACGAGCCAGACGGGCTTGCCTCGTCTAGCCATTTGTACAAGAAGTCACCACTCCTCACCGAGCCGGAGGGGCTTGCTTTGTACTGCGACAGCGAGAATGAAGTTGAACAAGTTATTCATAGAACCACCTCCCTTCACCCTGAGGGCAGATGATAACATGACTATTATACCTTATTTTCTAAGGATTTTTATTGGCTTTCATAGAATGACTCTAAGATTATCCTAATTTTATTTTAAATTTGCTCCAAAAAGTATTATAATTATAAATAGACTAGAAAAGAATATGAAAGAAGGAAAGAATGACTAAATACGATCCTGCTAGTACTCATGCAGAAGAATTTATAAATCACGAAGAAATACTAGAGACACTTGATTATGGTAGGGAAAATGCCCACAATAGAAAATTAATTACAGAGATTTTAGAAAAGGCTAAAAAGGCCCAAGGTCTTAATCATAGGGATGCCTTTGTTCTTTTATCTTGCAAGGAAGATGATCTAAATGAGGAAATCTATAAGCTTGCCAAAGATCTTAAACACAAATTTTATGCAAATAGGATTGTGCTTTTTGCCCCACTTTATTTGTCAAATTACTGTGTAAATGGTTGTGTATATTGCCCATACCATGGTCAAAATAGGACTATTCCAAGGAAAAAACTAAGCCAGGAAGAAATCAAAGAACAGGTAATCGCCCTCCAAGATTTGGGACACAAGAGACTTGCCCTCGAAGCTGGTGAAGACCCAATAAATAACCCAATCGAATACATACTAGAGTCTATCCACACAATTTATAATATCAAACACAAAAATGGGGCTATTAGACGTGTAAATGTCAACATCGCAGCGACAACCGTAGAAAATTATAGGAAATTAAAGGAAGCTGAAATCGGTACTTACATACTCTTCCAAGAAACCTACAACAAGGAAAACTACGAAGCCCTTCACAAGTTCGGTCCAAAATCAAACTATGCCTACCACACAGAGGCTATGGACAGGGCTATGGAAGGTGGAATTGACGACGTCGGTATGGGTGTTCTTTATGGACTTGATTCCTATGAATATGAATTTATCGGCCAATTAATGCATGCTGAGCACATGGAAGCTCGTTTTAATGTTGGTCCTCACACAATTTCTGTACCAAGAATCCAGCCAGCTGACGACATAGATCCAGATGATTTTGACAACTCCTTATCAGACGATATGTTTGCAAAACTTGTTGCCTGCATTAGGATATCCGCACCATATACAGGTATGATTGTCTCAACTCGTGAGTCAGAAGCTATGAGAAATAGACTCCTAGAGCTTGGAATTAGCCAACTTTCTGGTGGTTCAAAGACATCTGTTGGTGGCTATACAGACCACGAAACAAAGGGGAGTGACCAATTTGAGCTTGCTGATAATAGGACTCTTGATGAGGTTGTAAATTGGCTAATTGAAAAGGACCACGTTCCATCATTCTGCACTGCCTGCTACAGAAAAGGCAGGACTGGGGAAGTCTTCATGGGCATGGTTAAAAAACACGGAATCGGAAATATTTGCCATCCAAACGCCCTTGTGACCCTCAAGGAATATGCAGTTGACTATGCGAGCGAAAAAACCGTAGCTCACGCAGATGAGTTAATAAAAAGAGAATTGGAAAATATCCCAAATCCTGATGTGAGGGAAAGTACTAGGGAAAATATCAAACGTGTAGAAGAAGGTCAACGTGACATCTATATCTAAGACTGGTCACAGCGAAAGGGTCCACATCGGGATTTTCGGCAAGACCAATTCCGGCAAGTCTACACTTTTAAACTACCTAACAGGCCAGGATGTGGCAATTGTTTCACCTATAGAAGGAACAACAACAGATCCAATCAGAAAACCTATGGAAATCACCGATTTTGGGCCAGTTGTATTTATCGACACAGCAGGAACAGCTGATGATACCCAGCTTGGCAAGGAAAGATACGAAAAGACATTGGCGGAAATTGACAAAGTTGATATTTTTCTCTATGTCCTAAGCCCTGGAGATGATTTGGAAATTATCCCTAAATTTAAAGACAAACCAGTAATCTACTTGGTAATGAAGATGGATGCTGGCGAGGGAGATGAAATTCTAAAAGATTTTGGGGAGAAGAACCCAATTGGCATTGACCTTTCATCTACAAAATCAAGAGATGAAATTTTTACCAAAATAAAAGCCTTTTACAAAAAAGAAGACCTCACCATTACAAAAAATCTGGTCAAAAAAGGCGACATGGTAGTCCTTGTTATGCCCCAAGATGCTGCAGCTCCAAAGGATAGGATAATAAAGCCTCAGGTCATGACCATCAGGGAAATAATCGACAAGGGGGCCAGTGCCATTTGTACTGACCTTAGAAATTTTGAAAATACAATTAAAAGCCTAAATAAAATCGACCTTATTATTACCGATAGCCAGGCTTTTAAGGAAGTTTATGAGAAAAAGCCAAGCCAGGTGAAACTTACTAGCTTTTCGGTTTTATTTTCTGCTTTTAAGGGGGACTTGGAATATTTTGTAGAATCTGCCCAGGTTTTGGACGGGGATATAAAAAACATTTTGATTGCAGAAGCTTGCAGTCATCCTCCAATTGATGAAGATATAGGAAGTGTTAAGATTCCAAGACTTATAAAGAAAACTCATCCTGACATAAATATAGAATTTGCCAGGGGAAATGACCCTATTGTTTATGAAAAATATGACCTAATCATAGCTTGCGGGTCATGTATGTTTAATAGGACCCATGTCTTAAATAGGGTGGCCAAGGCAAAAGAAGCTGGGATTCCTATGACAAATTATGGGATTGCCATTGCAAAGATGAATAAAATCCTTGAAAAAATCAGCCTTCCCGAATAATTTTAAATTATTTTGGAAATATATTTGACAGAAAAATTTTTAAGTGGTACTATACCATTATCAACGAGATAAAAGTTTTACAAAACCATTTGACAAGAAGAGTAGTTTAGAAGAATCTTTTTTAGAGAGCTCCAGTTGGTGAAAAGGAGCAAAGAGGCGACTAGATGAAGATGGCCTTGGATGGGATGGGTCGATATGAGATCCATACGGGAATTCCCGTTATAGAATTAGAGTATGTTTGTACTTGATGAGTGTATGTTTGGGTGACCAGGCATAAAATAAGGTGGTAACGCGATTTAAACGTCCTTATATTCCTATATGGAATATGGGACGTTATTTTTTTGGAAAATCGAGGTTAAAATGACTTTAGTAGATAGGATAAAAACTGAAATAAAATTAAATAAGGACGATATAGTAAAGACTCGTAGGTATTTGCATGAAAATCCAGAAGTGTCAAGCAAAGAGTTTGAAACTAGTAAGTATCTTAAGAAAAGATGCGAAGAAGTAGGTCTTATTGTTGAAGACGTGCCTGGTTCAACTGGTTTTACAGCCTTACTTGACACAGGAAGGCCTGGCAAGACTCTTGGGATAAGGACCGACCTTGACGGTCTTGCGATCGAGGAAGACCCTTACAATCTCAAAGAAAAAAAGCAGGTTGTATCCAAAAATCCAGGCGTATCCCATGCTTGTGGCCACGATAGCCACATGACCATAGCCCTTATGGCTGGGAAAATCATAAAAGATTTGGCAGATGAAATTAACGGTAAAATCTACTTTATCTTTGAAGAAGCCGAAGAAACCGGTGCAGGTATTGACCCAATTCTAGATTATTTGAAAGATAAGGGTCTTGATGCAGTTTACGGCAACCACCAAAGCCCAAGCCTAGATGTTGGGAAATTTTCCATAATAGAAGGATCTGCCTATGCAGGTTGCGCTGGCCTTGACTTTGATGTAATAGGAAAAGGCGGCCACGGTTCAAGGCCTGATAAGGCAGTCAACCCTATAATAGCCACAGCCCATATCATAACAGCCCTAAATTCTGCTTGGAATAATCAATTAGATTTGGAAAAGCCGGTTAGCCTTGGTATTGGGGCAATAAACGGCGGTTCAGCTGCAAATGTCATTTGTGATAGGGCAAATGTGAAGGGAACCTTGAGGTTTTTCGACCTAGATGAAGGCAAAAAAGCCCTTGAACTTGTGAAAAACGTGGCGGACCTTACCGCCAAAGCCCATGGATGTTCAGTAGCCTTTAATGATTATAGTAAAATTGTGGCAGAGCCGGTTATAAATGATGAAAACCTAGCTAAAGAAGTTAAGAAAAGTCTTAATAGCATATTTGAAGATGCTCTTGTTGATAGTCCAAAACTTTGGATTTCAGAATCCTTTTATGGATATTCCAAACTTTGCCCAAGTATTTTTATAAATTTTGGAACTAGAAATGAAGCGGAAGGGAAGGCTTCTGACCTTCACACAGCAAAGTTTGACCTAGATGAGAGGGGAATTGATTACGGCCTAGGCCTTGCAATTAAGTTTGCTATAGATTTTTTGAAAGAGAGCGATGAATGATAGAATTAAAAAATATAACAATAGACTTTGATGGATTCAAAGCTGTAGATGATGTTAGTTTAACAATTAAAGAACAAGACACCTTTGGAATTGTAGGTTTTTCGGGAGCTGGCAAGTCAACACTTGTTAGGACCATAAACCTCCTCCAAAGACCAACAAGTGGCAAGGTTCTAATTGACGGAGAAAACCTCCTAGACTTATCAAATAAAGACCTAAGAGATAGGAGAAAAAAGATTGGAATGATCTTCCAACACTTTAACCTCCTAAACAACCTTACAGTCATTGATAATGTAATCTTTCCTATAAAAAAAGATAAGTCTTTGACCAAGGAAGAAAAAAGGCAAAAGGCCCTAGAGCTTTTAGATACTGTAGGGATTAAGGATAAGGCGGATTCCTATCCAAGTGAATTATCAGGCGGCCAGCAACAAAGATGTGCTATTGCAAGGGCTCTTGCTTCAGAACCAGAGATCTTACTTTGCGATGAGGCAACAAGTGCACTAGATCCAAAGACAACCAAGCAAATCTTGAAGTTGCTTAAGGACTTAAATGATAAATTAAAGCTAACCGTAGTAATAATTACCCACCAAATGGACGTGGTAAAAGACCTTTGCAACAAATGTGCGGTCATGCAAGATGGCAAGGTTATAGAATCTGGGTCGACTCTGGATATATTCTCAAATCCAAAGAACAAACTAACCAGAGAATTTGTTGAAACTTCGACAAATATTTCTGAAACAATTGAGGAAGTTAAGTCCAATATTGGAATCCTAAAGGATGATGAAGTCCTAGCCAAACTATCATACCTAGGCCAATCAACCACAGAGCCTATTATCAATGAATTATTTGAAAAATTTGGCGTTAGGACAAATATCCTAGCAGGCAATATAGAGTTTATCAATGGAACACCAGTCGGCAACTTAATCGTAAGCTTTAAAGGCGATGACGATAAGTTAGTTGAAGTAAGTAATTATCTAAAAGATAAGGGTACTAACTTAGAAATATTAGGAGGTAAGGATGGGATTTTTTGATTATTCCCTATCCATAAAAGATAGGATTATAAGCGATTTTAAAATAACACTTTATATGCTAATAGTATCTGCAATTTTTGCAGGCATACTTGGCCTAATCTTGGGTGTAATAATGGTAATTACAGACAAGGATAGGATATTAGAAAATAAGGTGGTTTATAGTATTTTAGATAAATTAACCAACCTTTTTAGGGCCATACCTTTTGTAATCTTATTAGCCCTCATAGCTCCCTTTACTAAAGTTATAGTAGGAACAAGGATTGGAGCGACTGCAGCAATAGTGCCACTAACATTATCGACAGTTCCATTTTTTGCAAGACAGGTTGAACAAGCCCTTGCAGATGTGGATGGAGGAAAGGTTGAAGCGGCAGAAGCTATGGGACTAAGCCCTATCGAAATTATCATCAGGGTCTACCTAAGAGAAGGACTTCCAAGTTTGATCAGGGCCTCATCGATTACCCTAATTTCCCTATTGGGACTTACAGCTATGGCAGGCACTGTTGGTGCTGGTGGTATAGGCGATTTAGCCATAGCCATGGGCTACCAAAGATATAAAGACGATGTAGTAATAGTATCAGTTATACTAATTTTAATTATTGTCTACCTAATTCAAGGTATAGCTAACTACCTAATTAGAAAGACAAGTCATTAAGGAAATCATCTCAAAAGAGATTTCAAATAAATTTGTTGGAATGTTGCTTAATAAAAAAAGGAGAAAAAATGAAATTAACTAGCAAAATAGCCCTAGCACTAGGCTTAATAGTGACTTTAACAGCATGTGGAAGCGGAGCGGACAAAAAGGAAGAAGCTCCAAAGGAAGAAGCAAAAACAGAAACAAAAGATACAGGTGATGCAGCAAAATCAACTGATCCAGTTCACATCAAAATAGGTGTAGTTGGTGAATACAACGAAGTATTAGAAGAAGTAATCAAAAGATATGAAAAGGGTACAGGCAATACTGTAGAACTTGTAAAATTTGCAGACTATAACCAACCAAACGAAGCCCTTTTAGCAGGCGATATTGATTTAAATGCTTACCAACACTATAAATTCCTACAAGAATTTAACGACGATAAGGGAAGTGACCTTGTATCTATAGGAGATACAATGCTTGCACCAATAACCCTATATTCTCACAAGGTTAAAAATCTTGATGAAATTGGCGAAGGAGCAAAAATAGCTATTCCAAATGACCCATCAAACGGATCAAGAGCCCTATTCCTTCTTCAAGACGCTGGTCTAATCAAAGTTGACGGCGAAGCTGGAGATATAATTGGTACAGATAAAATCACAGAAAATCCTAAAAAACTTGAAATTGTAGAAATGGATGCATCACAAACTGCAAGAAGCCTTGACGACGTAGACTGCGCAGTTGTAAACGACACCTTCGCTCTAGATGCTGGCCTAGATAAGAAAAATGGAATCTATGTAGAAGATCCAAAGAGCGAATCAGTAAAACAATACATCAACCTAATAGCAGCAAGAAAAGAAGACGAAAAAAACCCAGCCTACCTAGAATTTGTAAAATACTACCAAACAGATGAAACAAAGGCAGATTTTGAAAGAATAACAAAAGGAGCTTGGTTACCAGCTTGGGAGAAGTAACCCGGCATATCGGGTCGCAAAGTAGCGAAGTGCTTTGCGATTTATACCCAGCCTTGTTTAGAAAAAACAAGGCTGGCTTTGTATGAACGAGAAATCCCCTTGTATGGGGATTTCGGAGTGATGTACGAAAAAAAGGAAAGACTCGACCTTTGAAAAATAATTTGGAAGAAAAGAGGGTCGAAAATAGTGAAACATTGACCAATATTTTATATTCTAAAAATTGACCTTTGCACTTGCAAGGGTCTTTTTTAACGAGAACTTAGGCAAGAGACCTGCTTTTAAGGAAAAAAACCGTACAATAATAGAAGAAAGACTGAGGAGAAATTATGACAACAATTTATGATTTTACAGTAAAAAATGATAAGGGAGAGGACGTAAGCCTAGACAAATATGCGGGCAAAGTCCTTTTGATAGTAAATACTGCGACCAAGTGTGGTTTTACCAAACAATATGATGGCCTGGAAGAACTTTATAAAAAATATAAGGACCAAGGTTTTGAAATCCTAGATTTTCCTTGCAACCAATTTGCAGGCCAGGCCCCAGGTACAATCGAAGAGATCAACAATTTCTGCGCCTTAAATTTCGGTACAAGTTTTGATCGTTTTGATAAAATTGATGTAAATGGTGAAAATGAATCACCATTATATACTTATCTAAAAGATCAAATTTCTGGTAAAATTTCCAAAAAAATCAGGTGGAATTTTACAAAATTCTTGATTGATAAAAACGGAGTACCAGTTAAGAGATATGATTCTATGAAAAAACCTGCAAATATTGCAAAAGACATAGAGGAGCTTTTAAATGCTTAGGGATAAGTTTGTAGACTTAGCCTATGAATCCTTGAGGCACTACCTAGAGACTGGAAAATACCTTGATAAGTATGACGAAGAGTTCAAAAATAACCACAACGGTGTTTTGATCCAAATAAGTAAGGGCGACAGACACGAAAGATCAGGTTCAATTTATCCTACAAGGGCCAATATTGCCTTAGATATTATCCACGAAGTGGTAAATCTCGGAGTTTTTGACAATGCTTTTGCCCTAAAACTTTCAGATTTAGATGATGTTTATATCCAAGTTTTAGAAATAAATAAGGTGGAACAAATCGAAAATATCGAAGATTTTGGTGTATATTCAGGTCTCCTACTTTCTTATGCCAACAACCCTGTTATGGTTTTTAGGGAAGACTACGAGACAGACTACCAGATGTGTGAAGATGCAAAAGATTTGGCAAATGTGGACGATTTTGATATTTTCACTTTAGAAAAATTTAAGATTATAAGACATATTTGACAAAAATCGGGTAAAATAGTACATTAGAGAAAGAATATTGACTATATAAAGAAGAGTAATTTATAAAAAACTTTCAGAGAGGCATGGTTGGTGAGAATGCTAGGGGCTCTATAAATGAAAATCACTTTATTGTTTGATAGGTGAAAATACTAGCCTATCAGGAATGCCAAGCCTTAAGAGCAAACTAGGAAATAAGTGGACCGTCTGTATGGATGGTCCTTTTTTATTAGGAAGGAAAAATTATGTGCGATTTGAAATTTGAAGAAGTAAATTCCAAAGATGTTAAGGCCAGAGAAGCCAAATTAAAAGACTATTGGAATGAAATTGACCTTTTAGAGGAAACCTTTAAGACACGTGAAAATGCAGATGAATACGTAATCTACGACGGACCTCCAACTGCCAACGGTAAGCCAGGTATCCACCACGTTATAGCAAGGACCCTAAAGGATATGACCAGCCGTTATAAAAATATGAAGGGCTACAAGGTTCTTAAGAAAGCTGGTTGGGACACCCACGGTTTGCCAGTAGAAATCGAGGTTGAAAAGCAATTAGGTTTCCATGACAAAAACGATATAGAAGAATATGGTATAGAAAAATTCAACCATTTATGTAAGGAGTCAGTTTGGAAATATTCTGATATGTGGAGAGACATGTCAGATAGGATGGCTTTCCTTTATGATATGGACCACCCATATGTAACTATGGATAATAATTACATAGAAACTGAGTGGTGGCTATTAGACCAAGCCTTCAAAAAGGGCTATATCTACGAAGGTGCCAAGGTTATGCCATATTGTCCAAGATGTGGTACAGGTCTTGCCAGCCACGAAGTTGCCCAAGGTTATGAATTTGAAAAGACCATCACCCTTACAGTTAGGTTTAAAAAGAAAAATTCTGACAATGAATATTTCCTAGCATGGACCACTACACCATGGACTCTTCCATCAAACCTAGCCCTTGCAGTAAATCCCGAATTAACTTATGTAAAAGTTTTTGACAAAGAAGATGATTGTTATTATTACATGGCCAAATCTTTGATGGGAAAACTCATGGATAAGAGAGACTATGAAGTAGTTGAGGAAATGAAGGGTGCTGACCTTGAGCTTTTAGAATATGAGCAATTAATGCCATATGTTAAAACCCAACCAGGCAAGGCCTTTAAGGTTATCCTTGCTGATTATGTTTCTGCAGAAGATGGTACAGGTATTGTCCATATCGCACCAGCCTTTGGTGAGGACGACTATCAAGCTTGCAGGAAATACGACCTAGACTTTGTTCAACCAGTTGACCTTGAAGGTAGGTTTACAGAAACTCCTTGGAAAGGCGAATTTGTTTTCGATACCAACGAAGCAATCTGGAGACATCTTCAAGAAGAAGGCAAGGTTTTTGCCAAAGAAACCATGGAACACAACTATCCACACTGCTGGAGATGCCATACACCACTAATTTATTATGCAAGACCATCTTGGTATATAGAAATGTCTAAATTCTCAGGAAAGATGGTAGAAAATAACCAAACAGTAAACTGGTTCCCACAAACTATAGGTGATAAGAGGTTTGGAAACTGGCTAGAAAATGTCAAAGATTGGGCAATTTCAAGATCTAGATATTGGGGAACACCTCTAAATATCTGGAGATGTGAATGTGGCCACACTGATACAGTTGCAAGTCGTGCTGAACTTAAAGAACGAGCTATAGAAGATATTTCAGAAGATATAGAACTCCACAGACCATATGTAGATAATGTTCACATCAAGTGTGACAAGTGCGGTGGCACGATGACAAGGGTTCCTGATGTATTAGACGTTTGGTTTGACTCTGGAGCCATGCCTTTTGCCCAACTTCACTACCCATTTGAAAATAAAGAATTATTTGAAAAAGGCTATTATCCAGCAGACTTTATCTGCGAAGGTATAGACCAAACAAGAGGTTGGTTCTACTCACTAATGGCAATTTCAACCATTACCATGGGCAGGGCTCCATATAAAAATGTTCTTGTAAACGACCTAGTTGTAGATAAGAACGGTCAAAAAATGTCAAAATCTAGAGGAAATACCCTAGATCCATTCGAACTTTTCGACAAGTACGGGGCAGATGCAGTGAGATTTTATTCCCTATATGTATCTCCAGCTTGGATGCAGACAAAGTTTGACGAAAAAGGCCTTGTGGAAGTTAAAAACAACTTCTTTAGGACTTTTGAAAATGTTTATAACTTCTTTAGCCTATATGCAGGCACAGATGGGCTCACCTTATCAGATATTAAGTCTTTTGAAGGAGTGAAAGTAGACGGAATCGATCGTTGGTTATACTCAAGACTAAATACCCTAATCAAGTCCTACTACGAAGAAATGGAACAATTTGAATACAACAAGGTAGTTCACGAAATATCTGACTTTGTTGTAGAAGATTTATCAAATTGGTATATCAGACGTAATAGAAAGAGATTTTGGTCACAAGAATTAACTGATTCTAAGAAATCTGTTTACAAAACAACCTATGATGTTCTTGTAGCTTTAACTAAGCTAATTGCACCAATCACACCATTTATAGCTGAGGAAATTTTCCAAAAACTAACTGATGAAAAAACTGTTCACACAGAACTTTTACCTCAAGTAAATGAAAGTCTAATTGATACAAAATTAGAAGCTGATATGGACCTTGTGAGAAAGATTGTTAACCTTGGCCGTGCTTCAAGAGAAAAAGAAGCAATCAAGGTACGTCAACCACTTTCAAAGATAATTGTAGATGGATCTTACAAAGATAGGCTTGAAAAGCTCCTTCCACTTATAAAAGAAGAATTAAATGTCAAGGAAGTCGACTTTGAAGACGACCTATCAGCCTTCATGGATTATTTCCTAAAACCAGACTTTAGAGTTGTGGGTAGGATTTTCCAATCAAAGGTAAATGACTTTGCAAAATATCTTTCACAAACAGATGCCAAGACCTTTATCGACCAGGTAAATGAGGGACCAGTTAAGTTAGAAATTGGTGGGGAAGAATTTGAAGTTAGCAAAGACTATCTAGATATAAGAATTTCTGCCAAGGAAGGCTTTGACGTTGAAATCGACGGTAATGTCTTTGTAATCCTTGATACAGAAATTACTGAGGACCTAAAAGACGAAGGTTATGCTAGAGAATTTATCTCAAAAATCCAAAACCTAAGAAAGGATTCTGGTTTTGAGGTAACTGATAGGATCAATATTTCCTATGAAGCCGACGCTGACCTAGCCAAATCCCTAGATAAGTTTGCAGAAGAAATCAAAAAAGAAACCCTTGCCGATAAGCTTGAAAAGATAAACTTGGATGTAAACCCAATCGAACTTAACGATAAGGAAATCAAAATTAGTCTTGAAAGGCTATAGATAAAAGAAAGTAAGGCTCGCAAAACTTGCGGGCTTTTTTCTTTGCCATATAATTTTCTTAGGAGATAATATGAAAACTGTTTTAATGAATATGTTAAAAATTTATAATGAAGAAACTGGTCAAGTCTTAGTTTTAGATAAGGTAAAAAAATACGGCTGGGAAGGGCTAACTTTTCCTGGTGGCAAGGTAGAAATTGGCGAATCTTTTGAAGACTCCGTCATTAGGGAAGCTAAGGAAGAAACCAACCTTGATATAAAAAATCCAAAACTTGTAGGTCTTATTACCTGGATTTCAGATGAAGGAAAAGACGTTGGTCTAATCTATGAAACTAGCGATTTTGAGGGAGAATTGGTAGAAGAAAATAGGGAAGGCAGGCTTTTTTGGATGGACTATGAAGAATTTAAAAATACCAATCCAAAGTCCATGTCAATGGATCATATCCTAAAAATCTACGAGGGAGAATACAAAGAAGTCTTTTGGGATTTTAGGGATGGTAAGGAGAAAATATCTTACTTTTAAATTTGACTTGGCTACCCAGGTCTTTTTTATTTTGGAAAATAAAAAACTTACAAAAAATTTAAGCTAAATTTAACAAGTGTCAGGATATAATTAGATGAGAACTATTGTCAATAAGAAGATCCTATGATAAAATAGTATTAGGTGTTAGACTATATACCAAACATTGAAGCGAGAATGAGATATAAATGATATTAGATAAAGAAAATAAAATTTTAGTAGAAAAATATAATAACTTTGTGAAAAATTCCCCCTATGGCCACTTCCAACAGGATATGAGGTGGGCTGACCTTAAAAGCAATTGGGAGAGTGTCTATTTTTATATAGAGGAAGCGGGAGAAATAAGAGCAGCTTTGTCGCTTATTTATATAAAAGACCAAAAGGTTGGCAAAAACTTTTTCTATGGCCCAAGGGGCCCTGTTTGCGACCCTAAAAATCTCGAAGACTTCACCAAATTAATAGAAGAAGCAGGTGATTTTGCCAGAGAAAATGACGGATTTCTTTTAAGGATAGACCCATACTTGCCTTATGATGCTGATATGGAAAAATCATTTAAGAAGGCTGGCATCATTTTTAGACGAGATAAGAGAAGGTCTAGCCAACCTTTGCTAAATATGGTTCTTGATATAAATGGCAGGAGCGAGGAAGAAATTTTATCAAGCTTTAGTAAAAATACTAGAAAACACCTTAGAAAATCTTATAGGGACGGAATTTACACAAAAACTCTGGAAGAGGAAGGCCTTGATATTCTTTATAAAGAAATAGAAGAGACAGCCCTTAGGGCAAATATTGGCCATAGACCTTATAGTTATTTCAAAAGTTTATATGAATTATTTAAAGACCAAATAAGACTTTCTATAGGATATTACCAAGATATGCCAGTTTGCTCTTCGCTTCTTCTTTGTTATGGAAACAGGGCAACATCGCTTTATGGCGGGTCAAATGATGAGTATAAGACAATGGGCCAAAATTACCAGCTTAATTTTGAAGAGATTAAATATTGTATAGAAAATAATATTAGATACTACGATATGGGCGGGATTTTTGAAACTGACGGCACAGATGGTCTCTATAATTTCAAGAAAAAATTCACTGAAGACAATGTTTTTGAAACTGTGGGAGAACTAGATGTAGTTATTGACCAAGACCAATATGACCTTTATATGAAAAATCTAAACCCACATTACGAGAGAGAAGAAAATGAGTCTAATAGAAGTTAGAAATTTGAAAAAATACTACAAGCTAGGTGGGACTATAATTAAGGCCTTGGATGGTATAAATATAGACATTAATAAGGGCGAATTTATAGCCCTTCTTGGGACATCAGGTTCTGGTAAATCAACTCTTTTGAATATGCTTGCAGGACTTGAAAGACCTACTAAGGGGACAATTTCTTATGGAAATATTGACCTAACAGAACTTAGCGAAGCTCAGATTACCAAGTTTAGAAACTTAAATATTGGCTTTGTTTTTCAGTCTTATAACCTTCTTCCATATCTTTCTGCTTGGGAAAATGTGGCCTTGCCACTTACTTTTAAGGGGATACCTGCAAGCCAGAGAAAAAAGGAAGCCGAGAAAATCCTAGAAGCAGTTGGACTTTCTCATAGGATGAATAATAAGCCAAACGAATTATCAGGTGGCCAGCAACAGAGAGTTTCAATAGCCAGAGCCTTTGTCGGAAGGCCATCCATAATTTTTGCAGACGAGCCAACAGGAAACCTTGATACAAAGACATCTTTTGAAATCATGCAATTAATCAAGGATATAATTACAGAAAATGACCAGACCTTCATAATGGTAACCCACGATGAAGAAATGACAGAATTTGCCGATAGGACCCTCTTTATGAGAGATGGTAAGCTTGATAAGGTCCACGAAAAACTAAGTATAGACGAGGTACTATAGATGAATGAAAACGAAAACAACCAAGCTGAAATGTCAACTAATGTTAAAAACCAACCAAAGATAATGATTTCATACTACCAGCTAAATCCTCAAATTCCTCAAGCTGGCAAGAGTTTTGACCTATCATTTGGCCTTTATAATACAAACTCAAAAAACACCATCTATAACCTAAAGGCAACTATTGAGCAAAATCTTGGAGCCCAACCACAAAATTCAGGCGGTAATAATGCTATGGTTTCAGATGGATCAGTATTTTCTCCTGTAAACCAATCGAATTCATTTTATGTGGCAGCTCTTTATCCTTGGAATACAGCCAACAAACATATAACCATGAATGTTTTGCCAAATGCAGTTGCAGGTAATTATGTAATTAATCTTGCAATCGAATACGAAGACGCAGATGGCAACCAATATAAAACTACAGAGGCTATTGGCATTCCTGTTGTCCAAAGGGCGGGAGTTACCATGAGTGAATTAAAATCTGACGAACTTATGGTCGGAAATCCTACTGAAATGTCGATTAATATCTATAATACCGGCAAGGATAACCTAAACACTTTTATGTGCGATGTAATAGGCAAGGGAATTAAAATCGAAAATGATAGGAAATTTATAGGTAATTTTAACACCGGCACCCAAGAGACCTTCTCTTTTACAGCTACTCCAACAAGGGCTGGCGAGATAGAAGGCCAAATCATGTTATCTTACGAAGACTCTACAGGCAAGGTCCACACCCAAACAAAGGACTTTAAAAAAGAAGTCATGGAAGGCATGCCAGAAGATATGGGTGCTGACATGAATGGGGAGATGACCCATGAAATGGGAATGGAAGATCCTAACATGGGTGGGGGTTCAGTTTTAACATCACCTTTCCTATGGATTGGCTTAATTGTAATTCTAATCCTTGCTGGCATTTTATACAAAAAGAAAAAAGGCAAGAAAGAAGACGAGGAGTTGTTGATAGACGATGAAGATTAGTGACAGGATTTTGATGGCGCTAAGAAACCTATCTCGTAGAAAATCAAGGACTATTTTGACAGTACTTTCAGTAGTAATCGGCGCCACATCAATCATACTCATGCTTGCCTTCGCCACAGGAATTTCAAACTCCCAAAAAGAAATGATAGAATCTTTTGGGGGTCTTACATCAATTACAATTGATGGTGACAAACCTTCGGCAAATATGGATGTAAAGGATACAGACATAAACAAACTTAAAAAAGTCAGGGGAGTAAGGGCTGTTGTACCTTCAAAAGAATTCTGGGGAGACGTCAGAGTTGACAGTGGCGATGACTATGTTCTAAATACTTCCTTTGAAGTAATTCCAGATGATGTTTTCAAACTCTTAACAAGCGATATGTTTGAATGGGGGAAAAATCTTTCCACTTCTGATAAGGATGCAGTAATTTTAGGCCAAAATGCAAATGTGCAAAAGATTCAAAAGATGCCCGACGGTGGTTGGACTTCTATGCCAATGGAAGAAGACTTTGATTATAATAGTCATGAATACTATTTACGTTTGGGATATAAGGATGAATCAGATGATGGAGTTCACTTTGGAAACCAAGACGAAAATACAGAAGAAAGCACAAAGCCAACATTTGTTGATATAAAAATAAAACCTAGTGGCAAGCTTAATTCTAAGGCTATCCTTAAGGGCTGGTCTTCATATGTTAATGAAAGTTTTTATAAAAAGCTCAAGGAAGAAGACAAGAAACTTCAAAGTCCTCAGCTAGACATGTCCTATGATGAAAAAGGCCAACCAATAGTAGCGAAATCAGATAAAATCAAGTATGACAATCTTAAGGTAATAGTCGATGATGTAAATAATCTTGAAAGAATCGAAAATGACATCAAAAAACTCGGCTATAATACCCAATCAGAGGCAAGTTCTGCCGAAGAAATTAAAAAGCAAACTATGCAAGTGACCCTAATCCTTGGTGGAATCGGATCTGTAGCCTTTATCGTATCTGCTATTGGTATAATAAATACCATGCTCATGTCAATTTATGAAAGACAAAAGGAAATTGGCGTGATGAAGGTAATCGGTGCTTCAATTAATGATATTAGGGGAATGTTCTTAATAGAATCTGGTTTTATCGGATTTTTTGGAGGCGTAATAGGCCTAATTATTTCTCTTGTTGTAGGAAAAGTACTAAATGGATTTTTGGACGGAGGAATGATATTTGGTGGCGGCGGACAAGGCGGAAATATAATTGCCATAAGCCCAATTTTAGCTATAGTGGGAGTTGGATTTTCATCCCTAGTTGGAGTTTTGGCAGGCTATATCCCAGCTAGACGTGCAACCAAACTATCAGCCATTGAAGCTTTAAGGAGTAACTAATGAAAAAAACTATTATTTTAACCCTCTTGGCCCTAAGTCTTGTTGCTTGTGATGAGAAAGATTTAGATGATCCTAGAATTAAAGATGCCTTAAATCAAAAAGAAGTTTCAGAGAATATAGAATCGGAAGATAATCAAAATGATTATAAAAATGATGGCGACAGCGAAGAAGACCAAGATATAAACAGGACCTATCCGGATGAAGATGTTAAAAAAGATGTGATTTCTGTAGAATCTTCAAATAAAAAAGAAGACTCAAAAGAAGAAAAATCAGACGAAAAACAACCTAAAAAAGATAAAAAAGACAAAAAATCCAAGAAAAAAGACAAGAAATCTAGCAATAAAGAAAAGAAAGCCCTAACAGAAGATGATTATTTCTTCTCCTACTATTCCTTGGTAAGTGTAAGGGATGGCGAAGTTATAAACGTATTAGAAGACTTAAAGGACTATGGCAAAAACTACTTTATGGACTATGTTCCATTTTCAAACAATATCTTTGTGGTAGGATCAGCTATGGACCAGAAATTTTCTATAAAGAAAATCAACGGCCAAGACCTAACACTCATGTATGATTTTGACAAAGGCCAAACCTTCTATCCTCTAGCCATGATAGATGATAAAATCTATGGCAGGTACCAGTATTACGAAAACTACGATATGAAGGATAAAAGTGATTTTGTATCAGAAAAATCTGGAATTGGAGTAGTTGACCTTAATACTGGTAAGCTAAATGTTTATAAGGCTACCCATACAAAAGGAAATGAAAGTCTGCTAGGCCAAGGGATAAGCGATAAGGAAATTTTATTTACAAAAATGGAAGATGATCAAAAGATTAATCTCTATAAACTTGACCTAGAAAAAGGCTACGATCAAAAAGCAGAACTCGTAGAAGAAAACACTGAGGCAAGCTTCTTCCTATCATCCAAACACTTTGAAGATGGCAAAGCTATATATGAAATATTTAAATCAAATGGCAATGAAATTGAAATAAAAGACAAAAAATACACCATTAGTGATGATAGAAGGATGACTCTAATTGGACAAAATCTAATAGTCCAAGAGCCAGTCAAATTCGACGACGCTGAGTACCTCTTCAAAATGGATATAATAAATTATCTGACAGGAGAGGTTGTGGAAAAAGACCTAGAATCCTACGGATTTAGGGTTTATAAGGGTAAACTATATTATATAGACTACGATAAAAAAGTTCAGAGCCTCGATATTGGCCTATAAATTTTTACCTCCAAGTATGAGTCTTGGAGGTTTTTTCTATAGAAATTTAGCGAGTTTTAAAAAAATTGATATAATAGATAGTGACTAATTATAAGATTTTTTATAATTTAAGGAGGAATTATGAAAGCAATTAAAAAAATATTTTATGCCCTAACCATAAATGCTATTTTATTAGGCGGTCTTAGTGGATGTAATAAGGATAATAAAGAGACTAGTCAAGTAGAAGAAAAGGTAGAAACAAAAGAGGAAGCCTCAAAAGTTGAAGAAAAGACTGAGAATAAAGAAGAAGCCTCAAAGTCTGAGGAAAGCGCAGAAAAAAATGGTGAAACTAGGACTATAACAGACCACGCTGGCAATGAAGTCACCTTACCAAAGGAAATTAAAAGGGTTGTAATAGACCAAGTGCCAATCCTATCTACTTATATGGCCTATCACGGGGGCGAGGCTCCATATATAGTTGGTTATGCAGGAAGTCTAAAGCAAGTGGCAGAAAAAACTGTCCTTAAAGACATTGCTCCAGAGCTAATGGATGCAGAAGAAACTGTTCACGGCCAATCAGACCTAAACATAGAAGAGATTGTAAAATTAAAACCAGATGTTATTTTTTATAATGCTACAAACAAAGACCGCTACGAAGCCCTTAAAAAATCTGGCATTCCATGCGTAGGTTTTGCCACAATCGGGACTCTAGGCCAAGCAGACCCAATCGACAGATATGGCCAATGGCTAAAATTATTAGAAGATGTCTTTGGAGAAGAAGGAAAAACTGATGATTTCCTAAAGGCAGGAGAAAAAATTGTAAAAGACGTTGAAGAAAGAATCGCAAAAGTTGACGAAAAAGACAGACCAAACGGCATGATCTTATGGAAATACAATGAAGGCGTGCCAATGGTAGCAGGCAAGGGTACTTTTGGTGATTTTTGGCTAAAGAGAATTGGCGTTTCAAATGTCTTTGAAGATGCCAAGGGCTATGCCAAGGTCAATGTAGAAGAAATTTATAAGAAAAATCCTGGAATTCTTTACCTAGATGGACCAGGCCTATTAAATATGACTACAAGTGATGTTTTTGATAACAAGGTCGAAGGCTTTGATTTCTCAACAATGGATGCAGTTAAAAATAAAAGAGTATATAATTCAAAACTTGGTATGTGGAACTGGCTTACACCAAACCCAGACGCACCTTTAGTCTATGCTTGGCTTGCAAGTGAGACCTATCCAGAAGCCTTCAAAGACTATGACCTAAAGAGCGAAATTAAAGACTATTATAAGACTTGGTACAAGTACGATTTAACTGACGAACAAATCGACGATATGTTTGACATATGATAAAAAAATTATTGATCAAAGAAAGAAAATTTAGGCCAATGGGCCTATTTATACTAATAATCCTGCCAATAATAGCAAGCCTCTTTGGCCTTAGCCTTGGCAGGATGCCTTTAAGTCCTAGAGAAATTCTAGGATTTTTGCTATCATTTTTAAAGAATGAACCCTATGATCCTATGCTTGAATCGGTGATTATTAATATTAGGCTACCGAGGATACTTACAGGCCTAGTAGTAGGAGGAGGGCTCGCTGTGGCAGGACTCGCCTTCCAGTTAATTTTTTCAAACCCACTAGCCACACCAGATATTCTGGGAGTTGCCTCATCGGCAAGCCTTGGGGCAATCCTTGGCATTGTCTTATCCCTAGGTACTTTTCAAATTCAAATCCTTGCTTTGGCGACAGGACTTTTGGGAGTGTTTTTTGTCTTGAAAATAAGCAAAAAAGACGGGAGAATGTCAACAATAATGTTGATTTTATCAGGCCTAGTTATATCATCCCTTGCCAACGCTTTTGGGTCACTTTTAAAATACATGGCAGATCCCACAGACAAACTTCCTGCTATAAGCTATTGGTTAATGGGGTCTTTTGCCAGAAGCTCCTTTAAAAATATTGGCCTTGCGGGGCCCATTATTATTTTAGGAATCCTTATGATCTGGATGCACGGCTATTCCCTTAATATCCTTAGTCTTTCAGAAGATGAAGCAGAAAGTTTGGGTATAGATGTTAAGAAAACCAGACTAAGACTAATCCTTGCATCTACAATGATAACAGCATCCTCGATCTCCCTATGCGGGCAAATCGGTTTTATCGGTCTTATAATTCCTCACATGGCAAGGATGATGGTTGGTGCTAATACTAAGTATCTCCTACCAGTAACCCTGTCTTTAGGAATGAGCCTCATGGTAATAATTGAAGCTTTGTCAAGGACTATGTCGGTAGTGGAACTACCTATATCAATACTTACAGCTATAATTGGAGCTCCAATATTTATAAGGCTTATCAGGACTAGCGGAGGAGTTTTTAGATGAAATTAGAAGTAAAAAATGCTAAATTTTTTTATAAAAATGACGAAATTTTATTTAAAGACCTATCCTTTAACCTTGAATCTGGAGAAATCCTTGCAATCATGGGTCCAAATGGAGTAGGAAAGACTAGCCTAATAAGGGCTATATGCGGCTTTGAAAAATTTAAGGAAGGCGGGGCGTTTTTAGATGGTAAAAATATAGAAAGCTTTGATAAGAAAGGATTTTGGAATAAGATTTCCTATATACCTCAAAAAAGAGAGGCGACTTTTGCTTATACAGGTCTTGATATGGTTGTTTTTGGACTTGCAAGTAAGATTGGCCCCTTTGGAAATCCAAGCGAAAAAGACTATGACCTTGCAAAAAACCTTATGGATGACCTGGGCATAGGCAATCTTCATAATAAATTGTGTTCAAAGATAAGCGGTGGGGAACTTCAAATGCTTATAATAGCAAGGGCTCTAATAAAAAATCCCAGCCTTCTTATCCTAGATGAAGCTGAAAGTGGGCTTGATTTTAAAAATCAGTTAAAGATAATAAATTTACTAAAAGATTTGGCGAAAAAAAGGGGTATAACTATTGTTTTTAATACCCATTATCCAAATTATGCCTTAAAAATTGCCGATAAGGTTTTGATTTTAAGAGAAAAGGGCGATTACTTTTACGGATCAAGGGATATAATAAATGAAGAAAATATTAAAAAAGCATTTGGAGTTGATGCTTTGATTAGAAATATCGATACAGACCAAGGCAAAGAAAAAATTTTAATCCCTTATAGATTATCCGAAAATATTAATTAAATTTGTGGGTTTGTATTTCGGGATAAAAAATAGGGAAATTGCGATTAGGCGAAAATTATATGAGGAAAATTATGGAAGAAAAAATTATAAAAGATAAATTGGTAGAAAATTTTCTTAAATATGTGGCTATTCCTAGCCAATCTGATGAGAAGAACAAGGATGTGCCTTCATCTTTTGGCCAGCTAGAATTAGGTAAGGTTCTTGCAACTGATCTAAAAGACTTAGGGCTTAGCGATATAAGTATTAATCAATTTGGAGTTGTCCAGGCAAGGCTTCCTAGGAGGGGCGAGGGCAAAAAATCTCTTGGTTGGGTTGCCCATCTTGATACTGTGGATGTGGGTTTATCCGATAAAATTCACCCACAGATTATTAAAAACTATGATGGCAAGGATATAAATTTGAATGAGAATGTGGTTTTTTCTAGCAAAGAAAATCCAGAAGTTCTTGCCTATATTGGCGATGACATAATTTTTACAGATGGTTCATCAGTACTTGGGGCTGATAATAAGGCAGCTATTGCAAATATTATGACTGCCCTTTGGTATCTGAAGGAAAACCCTCAAATAAATCACGGAGAAATTTATATAGCCTTTGTTCCTGATGAGGAAATTGGGCTTAGGGGATCTAGGAAGATTGACTTTGACAAGTTTAAGGTCGATTATGCTTACACTATAGATTGTTGCGAGCTTGGGGAATTAATTTACGAAACCTTTAATGCTGCAAGCGGGACTTTAAAAATAAAGGGAATCCCTGCACACCCAATGTCTTCAAAGGGAAATTTAGTAAACCCAATAATGATTGCCCATGATTTTATTTCCATGCTTGACAGGGCAAAGATGCCTGAAAATACAGAAAATAGGGAAGGATATATCTGGGTGACAGACATTAATTCCGATGTTTTGAATCTAAGGCTAGATTTTAATATAAGAAACCATGACAGGGAGAAATTTGAGAAAGCTAAGGCTTATCTCTATGAAATAACAGAAATATTAAAGAAAAGATATAAAAAAGCAGAAATCGAAATCCAAATCGAAGATGTTTACGATAATATAGCTGATTCCATGAATGATGAAAATAAAATTGCGGTAGAAAGACTTAAGGAAATATTTGATAAGCTTGAAATCGAGCCAAAAATAATCCCAATGCGAGGCGGGACCGACGGTTCTTTCTTATCAACAGTAGGAATTTTCACTCCAAATTATTTCACCGGCGCCCACAACTTCCACTCCAACAAAGAATTTTTGCCAATAGATAGCTTGTACAAATCATTTTTGGTGACCTTGGAGTTGATGAAGGATAAGAAATTATAAGAAAAGCCCCACTTAGGGGCTTTTTCCTATCTAAACTTTTTGATTTTCTTTGTAAATTTCTCCTTTATTTCATCAAGGCCGTCCACTTTAAGGGCGAAGATGATGGCTAGATATACGACTGAGGCAAGGAGGATTGTTACTAAGAGCCAGAAGTTTGATGGTCTAAGTTTGTAGGTGTAGTTAGCTGTGAATCCTAGGGCCGCTGCTCCAATTGCAATTTTGCCTATATTTTTAATTATATAGGCATTATCGAGTTTACCAAAGTGTTTTACATACATAAGGCTTGCTAGGCCTACAAGTACAAATTGGCTTAGGGTTGTCGCTAGGGCAAGTCCCACTAGGCCATATTTTCTACTTAGGGCGAAGTCTAAAAAGACGTTTACAGACAGCTGGATAAAGGAGATGATGGTTGGGATTTTGGTATTTTGTACAGAGAAAAATGACAAGTACAAAAGGTCCGCAACCGCAGGTCCTATCAAATAAATTGTGTAATAGAAAAGCACGTCGGCTGTCCTAATCATATCTTCATAGCCAAAGGCTCCACGCATGTAGACAAAGGAAATGATTGGTCTTGATAAAACCATTAATCCCACAAGGGATGGGATAAATAAAATCATGATTTTGACCATTGTTTTTGAGGTTATATTTTTAACCTCATTGAAGTTTCCTTCTGCAGCGAGCTTTCCAATTATAGGATAGGCTGTGATTTGAAAAGGCACTATGAAGGTCGATGAGACAATTCTTAAAATCTTTAGCGAATAGTTTATAACTGACACACCACCGTCATTGGCAACTATTGAGGCAAATGACTGGTCGACTATGGTTGAGATATAAACTGCTGCCATAGAAAATATGGTAGGAATTGATAATTTGATCAAGGTCCTGATGTCCTCATCAATTTTTGCCTTGGCCCTTTTTCTCCTAAAACCACTTTCCTTAATTTTTTTAGGAAAAACTGCAAATTGAACAAAGTAGGCTAGGAAAATTCCTGCCGCCATGATGTAAATATTGCCCTTTGAAATCGCCACTGTGATTCCCAATATTATATTTAGGATAAGAAGGGGTAGGGCCGGGGTTATGAAATCACCCTTGATTTGTAGGTAGGATGAAAAGATAGCCGCATAAATATTTGGGTACATGGTTAAAATAACTGCCCTCATAAAAAGCGAAGCGATTTTGAGTTTTTCCCCGTCATAGCCAATAGCAAACATCTTTACTATATAAGGCGCAAAGACAAGTCCCAATATCATAATGGTGGTGCACAAAAATAGGGAAAAGTTTAAAAGCTTATTGGTAAATTCATCTCCTGCCGCCTCCCCTCTTTCTTTGCTTATCTTTGAAAAGCTTGGGATATAGGTCTTTGATAGGGCATAGGTGATGACTGAAAAAATCAAGGTCGCAGCTGTTGTAGATGTGTTAAAGGCATCTGTGATAGCACTTGTCCCATAAAAGTAGGAAAAAACCATCTCCCTAAAAAAGGAAAATAGCTTGCCAATAAGGTTTAGGACCATGAGTATGAGGGTGTTATTCATAAGATCCTCCCATCTCTATTGGGTCTTTTTTTCTCCCACTAAAAAGTAGATAAGCAGAGAAAATCCCTGGCTTATCTACCATATTTTTTGAAATTAAATTTTTTTGTCTAGGGTCATTTGAGAACCAAATATTTTTAAAATTTATTATCATTAGTTGTTTAAGAATCTCTTTAAGAATTCTTGTGTCCTTTCATGTTTAGGGTTTTCAAACATTTCTTTGGCAGAACTGCTTTCTAGGATTATACCCTTATCCATGAAAAGTACCCTATCTGAGACATCTCTTGCAAAGTCCATCTCGTGGGTTACGACAACCATGGTCATACCAGACTTGGCAAGTTTGGTCATAACTTCAAGAACCTCTCCAACTGTCTCTGGGTCAAGAGCGCTTGTTGGCTCGTCAAAGAGTAGGACATCTGGATTCATACAAAGGGCACGAGCTATAGCCACCCTTTGCTGTTGACCGCCTGAAATTTGGCTTGGTTTGGCATTTACGTATTGGGCCATGCCTACAGATTCCAGATATTTTATGGCTGTGGCCTTGGCTTCTTCTTTGGATTTTCCTAAAACTTTTTCTTGGCCAACCATACAATTTTCTAGGATATTCTTGTTGGCAAAGAGGTTAAAGTTTTGGAAAACCATGCCCACCTTGGACCTGTATTTTCTCCTGTCAAAGGAATGGTCTAGGATATTTTCGCCCTCATAGATAATTTCGCCACTTGTTGGTTCTTCTAAAAGGTTTAGGCAGCGAAGAAGTGTAGACTTACCAGAACCTGATGAGCCTATGATTGTAACTACTTCGCCCTTTTCAACTTCCATATTAATGTCTTTTAAGACTAGGTTATCGCCGAATTTTTTTTCTAAATTATTTACCTTGAGTATTGACATTTATCGCTCCTGTTGATGATTCTAATATAAAGTCCCTATCGTTAAACCTTCTTTCAAGTAGGAGTAGGATCCTAGTGATGGTGAAGGTTAAGACTAGGTAAATCACTGCTGTGATTAGGTAGGTTGGGAAATATTGGTAGGTTGATCCTGCAACAGATTTAGACATGAAGAATAATTCTGTAACAGAGATTACGTTAAGAACTGATGTATCCTTGATGTTAATTACAAACTCATTTCCAAGAGATGGAAGGATGGTTCTAATGGTTTGAGGAAGGATAATACCAGTCATTGCCTGCCAGTTTGTAAGACCAATGGCCTTGCAAGCCTCAAATTGTCCGCTGTCTACCGCATTGATACCACCACGGACTACTTCTGATAGGTAGGCACCGGTGTTGATTGATACGATTAAAATCGCTGCAAATATTGTTGATAGGTCGATGTCGAAATATTGTTTTAGGCCGTAGAAGATGATTACGGATTGAACCATCATTGGTGTACCCCTAAAGACTTCAACATAGACTGAAAGCAATACATTTACAAGTCTATGGAAGTAATATCCAATAGGATTTGTTCTTTTGTTTACATCTATTCTTCTTATTATTGCAACAAGTAGACCGATTATAAAACCTAGGATGGTTGATAAAATCGCAATGAAAAGTGTATTTACAACACCCTTTAGGAAGAGGGAAGAATACTTGCCCCAGATTTCCTTAACTTCTGTAAGGAAGGTCTTTGGAGCTTCGTCCTTTGTAGTAATTTCTACCATCTCGGTCATAATTTCATCTTGGACCTTGTCAATATCAAGGTCTTTGAGGTAATTGTTGATTTCTTCTGTCATCGGTGAGCCTTTTACAAGACCTACTGCTATTGTTGTATCAGAATCTGAAGTCTTAAAATTATGCTCGTCATCAAATTTAATATATGTTAGGTTTGGGTTTGAAGAAATGGCTGATTCAGCGCCGGCTTCTTCTGAAACGTAACCATCGATTGTGCCTGCATTTGTAGCAGCAATCATGGTTGGGAAGGAATCCATTGGTTCTTGTTTGATAACTCCCTCCATTTGATCAACCATGTCAGCGTGGAAGGTACCAAGCTGGCCTGTTATCTTTGCTCCCTTAAAATCGTTGATTGACTTTGCGTTTATATGTTTTGAATCTTTTGGCACAACCACAACCATCTTTGCCCTGTAATATGGAAGGGAAAAGTCGATTTGCTGGCGCCTTTCGTCTGTTGGGCTCATACCTGCAAGGATGGCATCAATCTTGCCGCTGGTTAGGGCAGGGATAAGGCCGTCCCATTCGATTTTGTAGATTTCAAGTTTTTTACCAAGTTTATCTGCAATATTTTTTGCAAATCTTACATCGTAGCCGTTGGCAAATTCACCTGGTGAATTAGCTACAGGTACGCCTCCGTTTGAATCATCTGTCTCTGAGAAGTTGTAAGGAGCGTAGTTAACCTCCATACCAACCCTAAGTACGTCTTCGCTTGCATAAGAATTTCCTATTGGGAATAAGAGAATAATTGCAAGTAAGAAATTAACAAGTCTTTTCATAATATTCCTTTCATAAATTTATTTGATTGTAGATTTAAAAAAGCCCTTACTATCCATTTCTGGATAATAAGGGCGAAAATCGCGTTACCACCTTAATTTATGTATTTTTCACAAAACACACCTCTAAAAGTACAATCATACTCCTTTGCTATAACGTGCAAAACTCGTTCCCGGATCAAATCCCCGAGAAGACTCCAAGTCTTTATTCGCTAAAGTCTTTGATATCCCCTCACACCAACCGGGACTCTCTTGAATCAGTATCTTTAGTTACTCTTCTTATCTTCGTCGTTAGGATAAGTTTACACCTCAATTAAATTCTTGTCAAGTTATTTTGGTAAATTATTAAAAATAATGAAATTTTATGACTTTGCCAAAGAAGAAAACTCCAAAGCTTACAAAAATTTTAATGGAAATTTAAGCTAAATATCATATAATTAAGAGAGCATAGTTACTATGCTTTTTTCTTTTTAAAATAAAATTAACTAGGAGATGAAATGGAAAATAAAAAAATGAATTTTGATAAATTTAAAATAAATACCCAACCAGGAACTCAAATCGGCAAAATTATCGCTGTTATGAGTGGTAAGGGAGGAGTAGGCAAGTCTTCTGTGGCAAGCCAACTTGCAGTAAGCCTTAAGAACAAGGGCTACGAAGTGGGACTTCTTGATGCAGACATCACAGGCCCATCAATTGCCGAAGCCTTTGGTATTGACGAAGCAGTTAGGGGGACAGCTGAGGGAATTATGAGTCCAGCTGTGGCTGATAATGGAATTAAGCTTATCTCAACCAACATGATTTTGCCTAAAAAAACAGATCCAGTTGTTTGGAGGGCATCAATTGTGACAGGGGTTATCAAGCAATTTTATACAGATGTTGATTGGGGAAAAATCGACTACATGGTTGTAGATATGCCTCCAGGAACAGCAGACGTGCCTCTTACAGTCTTCCAATCCCTTCCAATCGATGGGGTAGTAGCTGTGGCAACTCCTCAGGGACTTGTTGAAATGGTTGTAGAAAAATCATTAAAGATGGCCAAGATGATGGGCAAAAACATCTTAGGCATAGTTGAAAATATGTCTTATTATGAATGTCCAGATTGTGGCAGCAAACACGAAATTTTTGGCAAGTCAAATATAGAAGAAGTAGCGAAAAAATACAATGTTGATACACTTGTCAAACTCCCAATCGACCCAAGTATTGCATCTAAAATCGATCAAGGGATGGCAACTGAGATTAACAATGAATTGTTAAATCCAATTGTAGAAAAAATAGAAGGACTAAAATAAATGAAAAAGAGAATATTTGGCCTTGTTATAGGCTTTTCGCTTGTTTTATCAAATCTTGCCCTTGCGGCAGGTTTTGATAAAAATAAGGACGATGTAATTTACGGTGTGGCCTTAAATGACCAACAAAGAAATATTGTCGATAATGCTGTTGGAATTGATGCTAGAGAATTAAATGTTGGCACTGTAAACGGTGCTGATCTAAAAAAATATCTTGGCTATGGAACTGATGATTACAATATGATTTCATCTATAGTTGTAAAAAGGCTTGAAAAAGGTTCTGGTATCAGGGTTATGATCAAGACTCCTGGTAATATCAACCAAATCACCGAAGCCCAATACACAAATGCAGCCATCACTGCAGGTATTACCGATGCGGAAATTTGCGTTGCAAGCCCAAAACCTGTTACTGGTGAATCAGCCCTTGTTGGGGTTTATAAATCAGAGGAGCTCCATGGAGAAAATCTTGATCCAGAAAGGACAAAAACTGCCCAAGATGAGTTAAAGACAGTGATAGAAGTCTCAAAGGAAAATGAAGACAATCCTCAATTTGATAGCAAAAAACTAGATGCAGCTGTGATTGAAGTTAAGCAAAACTTAGCTGATTATAAGGAAAAAAATGGTGAGACTGCTTCAGAAGAACAAATAGGAACCTATGTAATAAATGCCCTTAAAAATGTAGACATGGACAAGGTCCTTTCAGAAAATAATATCAATGTCTTGGTAAATTATTTTTCTTCTTATCAAAATACTTCTGCAATAGATAGCAAGGAAGTAAAAGACAATCTTTTCAAGCTTGCCAAAGATATTGGTGGCAAGGCTGGTAAATTTTATGAAGATAACAAGGATTCTATAAATAAATTTGCAAAAGATAATAAGGAAAATTTTGAAAAAATCGCTAAAGATGCCAAAGACTCAGGCCTCTTAGATAAGTTCATAAACTTCCTAAAAGATGTTTTTAATTCAATAATTAGCGTCTTTAACAAAGAAGCTGACAATTCAAACAATCAATAAGAAATAAAAAATTGCTGACGCGGGAAATTCCCTCGTTCAGCAATTTTTTTAATTTACTATTCTTTTTATTGAGATTGGGTTTCTGATTGGGCTTATGATTATACCTGTCCTTGGAGATGAGGCGTGGACCATGTTGCCGTAGCCATCAGCTATACCAACGTGGGTTATGTTATAAAGACTTGTTCCAAAGAATACCAAGTCTCCGGCCTTTTCTTGGCCAAATGGCACTTCTATACCATATCTTTGCTGGCTTTGAGCAAAGTGTGGAAGGCCAATTCCTATTGTTTGGTAAACTCTCATGGTAAAGCCTGAGCAGTCAATGCCGTTATAAAGGTCTTCGCCACCGAAAACATAAGGATTGCCCAAAAATTGAACTGCATAAGAATATAGGTCAATACCTGTTTGAGATCCTGTCATGTGGACAGTTATTTCTGGTAAATCACTAGTTGCTTCGTAGGTCTGGCCAGGAATTAGGTTGTAGACTGGACCTTGGTCAAAGACTGGAGTTTGCCTGTAGGTTCTTGAAGCATTTAGGGCATTGTAATAGTTATAAAACTTGTCAATGGTTTCTTGGTCCCTGTAAGAAAGGGCTAGGTCCTTAAAATGTATGTAACCAATTTTTTCTTCTGAGTTTGCTACTTCATCGTCAACGGTAACAGTACTTATATCATTTCTTCCAATAGTTTCAACAGGGACTGGGTCTAGTGTTAGGGTTTCTACAAACCCCTTCTTGGCCTTAGTCACCCTATCAGCTAGGTTTATAAATTTATTGTCAAAGCGATTTTGTTCATAGGAAACTTTTACAAAATCATCTACATTTATAAATTCAAGGATGGTAACCTTAGTTCCTTTTTTAAGCTGGTAGGAAGTGAGGTCATCAGCATCATCAGAAGGATCTTTTTTTATATTCGCATCCCTGACAAGGCTGGTGTGGTTTAGCTTGTAGAAATGATTTTTTTCAACATAGCCAATTTTGCCCTGATATTCTATTTTATAATAAAAATCATCCTCGCTAACCATATTATAAAGGTCTGTAGTATCGATACTTGCACTTGGACTAAGCTCGCCATTTTCTTCTGTGTAGAAGTTTGAAGAATCGGCGACTTCCTTATTAATCATTACAGAATCCGCAAGGGCGGTCTTTGGAAATAAGAGGCCCAAGCCTAAAAATATAGAAGCGAGATATGCTTTTTGTCTTTTTAGCATATAAATCTCCTTATACACTACAATTTTATAATTTTTTGTATAAAAAGTCAATAGCTAAAAGCGGTCATATAGATCATAGGCAAAGTCAACCAAGTCCTTTGAGAAGTCATTTCTCAAATAAGCAGGGTCAAGGTGGTTAATCCTCACCCTATCAAGCCCATCTGCATCCTTAAAAAGCTTGGCAAGTCTCTTTGTCCTTTCAAAATCATCACCATCTTTTATAAATTCCCTAATTGTCTCATCCATTATCTTATCATCTGTAGAATGGGCAGCAATAACAGCTTGGATTACATTATCGTCAGCCTTATCTGCATAGGAATAAGAAATTGATTCTAAGGCGGCCCTGTGACCGTGTTCTGTATCCCAACCATCGTTCACCCTTTTTGTATCGTGAAGACTAGCTGCATTTCTAAGAACATCAGTATCCCTCTGGTCAAGTTTATAATGGAAGGCCAACAAATGGGCAAAGAATATAACTCTTTCAATGTGGTCTTGGCCGTGAATATGGGAATCAAAAAGTATATCCCTATTTAATCTTTGGTAAGAATCCTTCAAGATCTCAAAATAGTCTGATTTTATAAAGTCGTCTATATATGGATAAGACCTAATCCAAGCCTCATTTTCTAATATATCTATAATTCTCATAAAAAGCTCCTTTCATGATTTATTTCTTATAATTTATACCCAATATTGTGTCATTTATCCTCATAAAGTACATTAATAGAAGTAGTTAAATAAATTTACCCTATTATAAAATTATATGGGAATTAGAAAACCTTTATAATAATTTATAAATAGGCAAACAGAGGAATTATGACTTATAAAAATAGAAAAACTGAACTTATTTCATTTACATATATATTTTTATCAATCTTTTTAGGGATTGCATCGGCTATTCAGCCATATTTTCTAAAAAATATAATTGATAATTATAAAAATTTTTCAACAACAAAAACATATATTATTTTATACGGCATATCCATCATAGGAATTATTGTCTTTGAATATGGGATAAAAATATCATTGATAAATTTGCAAATTAATATGAAAAAGTTGATGATATCTCAAATTATTGACTATGTGGAAGAGGACGAATCATTAGTTAAAAATCACGACTATCTAGCAAGTATAAATGTTGATATTAATACCAATATTGAAGATTTTATAAATGATTATTATGTTAATAAATTAGATATAATAATTCTTTTGATTAATATTTTTGTCTATAGCTATGCCATAATTAATTTAGACTTTGTTCTTATTGTATTAATTCTAATACCCAATATACTGACCTTATTAATACCTTATTTTTTTAAGGCTAAAATTGAAGATTACAAGACTAGTAACATCGAAGCTAACAAATTTTTTAATAGCAAGGTTTTAGATTATACTTTAGGAATAAACGTAATAAGAAATATGCTGGCAACTTCTTCTTTCAAGAAAAAAGTAAAGGAGAGTCTGGGCAAAAATTTATGGTCAGAGATGAAATTAGGAAAGCTTGAAAGTGGCCTAGAGATAATTATAGGCCTTATTTCCTATTTAGGTTTGTTTATTCTTATTACTTATGGATCTTTATCTATATATAAGGGCAAGATGACTGTTGGAGCGTTTATAGCTGCTATACAATTTTCTGATATAATTATAAGCCCTTTAATTAGGTTGATTACTTCTATAAACACTCTAAATTCTGGAAGGGCTGCCTATAAGATTATAGAAAAAAGATATGGTAAAGAAGTTGAAAAAGCCAAAGAAATAAGGAAATTAGATAAAACTGAAGATTTCGAATATATTAAAATTGATAGGCTTAAATTTTCTTATCCTGATAATTTAGATATAAATTTAAGAGATATTAAAATAAATAAGGCTGATAAAGTTTTGATAAAAGGAAATAATGCTAGTGGAAAATCTACACTTTTGAGAATTTTGACAGGCAATATTAAAGATTATGATGGAGACCTATATCTTAATGGCTATAGGTTAAAAGAATTAGGTTATGATTATCTTAACCATTATTTTTCAATAATTGGCCAAAATCAATATATTTTTAATATGAGTCTTGAAGATAATATTGCCCTTTATTCTTCGATAGATTTTAATGATTTTAAAGAGTATTTTGACTTGGTTCGTTATGATCAAATATCGAAAACAGACAAAACTTCCCAGACCCTATCAGGAGGAGAAAAACAAAGAATTGCCTTATTAAGGGCCCTTATAAGGGATAAGGAAATCCTAGTTATTGACGAGGGTCTAAACCAAGTACAAAAAGATTTGAGAGATGAAATATTAAATTACCTTTTAAATGACGAAGACTTAACCTTTATTTATGTCAGCCATGATATAGGTGATTATATAGATAAGTTTGATTTAGTCATTGATATGAACAAGGCAGATAAGAAGCTATCATATTAATAATCTGAACTTCTTAATGTTGGTTAAAAATTAGAGTAGGATAATAGTAAGTGATAATATTTAGGAGAGTGACTTTATGTTTTTTGATAGAAATGAAATTGATAGGAGAATTAGGCAATCAATTGTAAAGAGTGAAAAATTTATTGGCAAAGGGGAAGTGGCTTCTTATATACCGGAATTATTGAATGTGGGCCCTGAGACTTTTGCACTTGCTATCACATCTACAACCGGAGATACCTATAGCTATGGGGAAGTGGACAAGGAATTTTCTATCCAGTCGATTTCTAAAATCTTAGATCTCCTTGTTGCCCTCCATGATAATACAATAAGCGAAGTTTATTCTAAGGTAGGCAGCGAGCCAACCAAGTTTGAATTTAATTCCCTTGTGCCAATTACAGATAAACCAGCAAATCCTTTTATAAATGCGGGTGCTATCACAACATCTTCCATGATAAGGGGAAGGGACGCGGAAGATAAATTCAAGAGGATACTTGATTTTTATAAGATGATTTCAGGGAGCGATAAGGCAAAGCTTATGAAAGATATTTATAAGTCAGAGATGGAAACATCTGACAGGAATAAGGCCATAGCCTATTATTTAAAATCAAAGGATATTTTTGACGAAGATCCAAATGAGATTTTGGACCTTTATATTAGATCTTGCTCAATCGGAACAAATGTAGTGGACCTTTCCCATTTTGGGGCAGTCCTTGCCAACAAGGGCTTTGGCCTATATGAAACAAGGGATTTGATCCCAGAATCAATAGTTTCTATCATAGTTAGCCAAATGTCTTCATGTGGAATGTACGAAAGGTCTGGTCGCTACCTAATGGACGTAGGCATCCCATCAAAATCAGGAGTAAGCGGAGCAATTTTGGGCATAGTACCTGGCCTTTGCGGTATAGCAGTTTATTCACCAAGGCTTGATAAAACAGGCAACTCCGTAAGGGGCATGGAATTACTCAAGATTCTTTCTTATGAATTGGATTTGAATATTTTTATAAGATAAAGATAAAAAAAGAGAAATCTAGTATAATTTCCGAGATCAGAGCGTCGATAACCCATTAATAAATTGGGTTTATCGACGCTTTTTCTATATTTATTCTCAAATATATTAATTTTTCAAATGGTGATGCAAATCCTTCGGTAAATGGAAGGATATTGCCTCTATTTTTGTTATATTTATATTCTTTAAGATAGAAAGATTCTTTGTTTTCCAAAGGTTGAGATGTAAGGGACTTTATAGAAAAAGTCGAGTCAAAAGAACCAAGGATAAACTAGTTTTACTCCGACTTCTTTTCTTGTTTATCTCATATTCTTTGTTGAAGATGTATTGTGGGATATGAAGTTTTATAATACTAACGGGTCTATACATTGTCTACAGTCTGACAGTCAAGGTATAAAAGTGCCTATTTTTTATTAGAAAATATTTTTTTGAGAGTGCTATTTTGTTATCAATTGGACTAAAATCTAAGAGAATCCTTTGTCTTTAATCAATTTAAGATTAGTTATTTTACTGATTATATAAACAAAATCTCCATTAACTTAAAAAACTGTTTGACATCACCAAATCCACCGGTACCATAACATATAGAAATATTTCTATATGAGGTGGATTATGAGCGTTGATTATGAAAATATATCTAAAAAGCTTAAGGTGATTTCTGATCCTAAGAGGCTTAGGATTATTGATATCTTATCTTGTGATCAGCTTTGTGCTTGTGAGATACTTGAAAAATTCAATATTAGTCAGCCTACCTTATCTCATGATATGAGAAAGCTTGAAGAAGTTGGTCTTGTGACTAGCTGGAAAGAGGGTAAGAATACCTATTACTCTTTAGATAAGGATAGTTTAGATGAGATTGAGGATAGCCTTAGACTTATATTTCATATCCAAGATGATTGTATTTGCAAGGAGTAAAATCCTGGCAAATATTTTTTCACCAAACACATAGAAATATTTAAATATATCTATATGTATTTTTACATATAGGATAATCTTAAATTAAGGGAGGATTTTATGAAGAAGATGTATATATATGAAGGTGCTATGTGTTGCTCAACAGGTGTATGTGGACCAAGCCCTGATGAGGAATTGATGAGAGTGTCTAGCCTAGTTGATAAGCTAACTAAAAGTGGAGCTAGTATTGAAAGATATAACTTAACTAACAATACTAAGGAGTTTGTAGAAAACAAAACTATCAATAATCTCTTAAGGGAAAAGGGTGAAGATATCTTACCAGTTGTAATGGTTAATGATGAAGTTGTTATTACAGGTAGGTATCCTAGCAATGAAGAGTTTTATGAAATGTTATTTTTATCTGATGATGCCAAAGAAGATACAAATAGTGATGGAGGATCTTGCTGTTGTGGCAGTGGTTGCTGCTAATAGCAATAAAAAAGGAAGTGAATTTAAATGAAACAATTTGATATTAAGGAAATTGACTTAACCAAATACTTATTTTTTACAGGCAAGGGAGGAGTCGGAAAGACTTCTACTGCTTGTGCCAGCGCTATAAGTCTAGCTGATATGGGTAATGAAGTCCTATTAATAAGTACCGACCCTGCTTCAAACCTTCAGGATGTCTTTGACGCTGACCTTGATAATAAGGGCGTGAGGATAGAAGGTGTGGATGGGCTTACTGTTATAAACCTAGATCCTATAGATGCTGCCAATGAGTATAAGGAAAGTGTAGTTGGTCCCTACAGAGGACAGTTACCTGATAGTGTAATAGAAAATATGGAAGAGCAATTATCTGGATCTTGTACTGTTGAGATAGCTGCCTTTAATGAATTTTCTAAGTTTATAACTGATTCAGACCTTAAAGATTCATATGATTATATAATATTTGATACTGCACCAACAGGCCATACTCTTAGGATGCTCCAGCTTCCTTCTGCTTGGTCTAACTTTATCAGCGAATCCACCCACGGGGCTTCCTGCCTAGGTCAATTATCAGGTCTAGAAGATGAGAAAGAAACATACAAGTTTGCTGTAGATACCTTAGCTGATGGCAAACTTACAAGCCTAGTATTAGTTGCAAGACCAGAGGAAACTCCTCTTCTTGAAGCAAATAGGGCCTCTCATGAACTATCAGAATTAGGCATTAACAATCAAATTCTTATCATAAATGGTCTCTTAAGTTCCTATGATGATGAAGTTTCAGAAGCTTTTTATAAAAAACAAAAAGAATCTTTAGATATGATGCCAGAAGGTATTAAGGAACTTAAAACTTTCTTTATCCCACTTAGGGGATATAACTTAAATAGTATCGAAAACCTAAGATCACTATTAATTGAGGATAAGGACTATACTAGTGATGTTAAGCTTAGTATAAATGAAAGCACAAGCCTAAAAGATGTGATAGATGATTTATATAAAAATAAGAAAAAAGTTATCTTTACTATGGGTAAAGGTGGTGTAGGAAAGACCACATTAGCATCTGCTATCGCCAAGGGACTTACAGGTAAGGGGCAAAAAGTCCACCTAACTACAACTGATCCAGCCAACCATCTGACTGGTATGCTTGAAGAAGATGACTTATTAACTATAAGCCATATAGATGAAGAAGAAGAGCTTAAAAAATACCAAGAAGAAGTTTTAGAAAACGCTAAAAAAACCATGTCTGATGATGACTTGGAATATATAAAAGAAGACCTAAGATCACCATGTACCCAAGAGATTGCTGTATTTAGAGCCTTTGCAGATATAGTTGATAGGGCAGATAGTGAAGTTGTTGTCATAGATACAGCTCCAACAGGCCATACACTACTGCTTCTAGATTCTACAGAAAGCTATAACACAGAGATAGAAAAAAACCAAGGCAATGTCCCAGAGTCAGCAAAAAAACTTCTACCTAGACTAAAAAATAGTGATGAAACTGAAGTCCTAATTGTAACCCTTGCTGAACCTACTCCTTTCTATGAGTCTGTAAGACTTGAAGAAGACCTAAAAAGAGCGGGAATTTATAGCAAGTGGTGGATTATAAATTCATCCATATATAAGACTGGCTCTACTAACAAGACCCTACAAGCAAAGGCTAATAGTGAGCTAGAATGGATAAATAAGGTTGATAAACGCACAGATGGAAACTTCACAATAATCCCATGGTCAAGTGATGAGATTAAGGGATCTAATCTGGATAAATTAATTAAGTAGGTAGATATGACAGAAAAAACAAAAGTTGCATTTATATGCGTTCACAATTCTTGCAGGTCTCAGATAGCTGAGGCCCTTGGCAAGAAATTTGCAGGAGAAGAGATAGATTTTTACTCAGCAGGAACTGAACTTGTTAGTAGAATAAATCAAGATGCAGTAAGACTTATGAAAGAAATACACGGGATAGATATGGAAACTGACCAGTATTCCAAGCTCATAGATGACCTACCTGAAGTTGACTATGTCATCTCTATGGGTTGCAATGTAGTCTGCCCAATACTTCCATTTAAGCACAAAAAGTATGACTGGGGGATAGAAGACCCTAGTGGTAAGTCTGATGAAGACTTTATTAAAGTAATAGATGAAATTGAAAGAAAATTAAAGGATTTAATCCGAGAAATAGATGAGGAGGTAAAAGCTTGAAAAAACAACAAGATATAAGCTTTTTTGAAAGAAATCTTACATTTTGGGTCCTGATATGCATGGTTATAGGTGTCCTAATTGGACGCTTCATACCTGCTATTCCAGAGACTCTAGGAGAGTTTGAGTTTTACAATGTATCCATACCAACAACCATACTTTTATGGATTATGATTTACCCTATGATGTTAAAGATTGATTTTAATAGTATAAAAAATATTAAAGACAATCCTAAGGGACTGTTTATAACATGGTTTACCAACTGGATTGTCAAACCCTTTACTATGTACCTAATAGCTAGATTATTTTTCTTTGGTATTTACAAAAATATCATTAGCGGAGATCTAGCATCAGAATATCTAGCAGGAGCGGTTTTATTAGGGGCAGCTCCATGTACAGCCATGGTTTTTGTATGGAGTAAACTAACAAGAGGGGATAGTGCCTATACCCTTGTTCAAGTGGCTAGTAATGATTTGATTATATTAATTGCCTATATACCAATAGTAAGCTTTTTACTAAAGAGGGGAAATATCAATATACCTTGGGGGACCTTACTCTTATCAATCCTACTATTTATAGTAGCTCCCCTTATCCTAAGCATCATTACTAGAAGGTATGTGATAAATAATAAGGGTGAAGATTACTTAAATAATGTATTTGTCCTATCTTTTGATAAATATACTATGGTAGGGCTCTTACTCACCTTAATAATTATATTTTCATTCCAAGGGATGAATATTATCAATCAACCTCTAGATATTGCTCTTATAGCAGTACCACTTATATTTCAAACCCTGTTTATATTCGGCATAACCTTTGGTATGGCATATCTTGCAAAATTGCCTTATTCTTTAGCTGCTCCATGTGGCATGATAGGAGCATCTAACTTCTTTGAATTAGCTGTAGCTGTAGCTATTTCACTATTTGGCCTATCATCTGGTGCAACCCTTGCAACAGTGGTAGGAGTTTTGGTAGAGGTACCAGTAATGCTGCTTTTAGTAAGAATTGCAAACTCGATGGAATATAAGTTTAACAGATAATTGTATAAATATTTTTTGAAAATTATAATAAAAAATCAGCCTAAGTTATACTAGGGCTGATTTTTGTAATTATTTATTATTCTAGGATTTAATTGATGAGTATATATTTTTTTCATTTTTATGTATCATAACTTCTTTAATCTCTAGTATATTTATTCTCACCGCTGCTTTAATTTAAACGTTTATACCATAGACAAAGTAGATGAATTTATGTTTTTCATCTACTTTGTCTACAGCCTGAGCTCGGATTATTTCCGAGATTTTTATTTTTGCCTGTAGGCCCTAACGCTTAGGTATTCGTAGAAGTAAACTGCGAAAAATCCTAAATATAGGACTGAAAAGCCCATGAAGGCTGTGGTTGGGCTCTTTAGGTTAAATATTAGAGTTATGATACTTAAAAAGCTTGATGCCAAAAATCCTCCGATATTAGATCCTACAAAGATTAGGTTATTTACAATCCTTGAAGAAGAGGACCTAGTAACTCTTGCTACTTCCGCAAAGATATATGGGAAGCACAGACTTTGGGAGATAGCTGTTAGGGCCATGCCGATCATGTAAATATAAAGGTTTTGGCCAAATATGGCGAGGGTAATATTTTTAAATATATAAAGAAGGAGGCCTAGCAAAATGGTTTTTGACCTTAATCTCCTATTTATTTTGCCAAAGAAAAACCCTGTTGTCATTCCAAAAATTGGGATAACCATGGTTAGCATGTTGATGTTGGCATTAGGTCCTAGATTTGCTGTGGCTATGGTTGAAAACCTGACTGTGACAGCTGTTGTGTCCATCAAAATTACTCCAGCAAAGACCATAAAGAAGATAGTTTGGAGGGTGATTTTAAATTTCTCTTCGGCTAGGGTTTTTGGGTGGACTACATCTTCGACTGTGAGATTAAAAATTATTAAAATCAGAAAGGCAAAGGTGTAGGTTAAAAATACATAGTGCCAGGATATTTTTATAATAAGGCCTGCTATAAATAAAAGAAGCATTAGTCCTATGTATTCAAAGGAATTTCTAATTCCATGAAGGCTTGCCGCCTCGTCGCCTTTGTAGAAAATATTTATAAGACTTGCAGCATGTCCGTTATAAAGTCCGACTCCAAAACCAAGTATGAGCCTTGAGATGAAAACACTTGGGTAGGTCCTAATGAAAATTGGCAAAAAAGCAGAAGTGCCAACTAAAAAAAGCCCCAAGCTTACACATTTTTTGATGCCTATCTTTTGGCTGATTGGTTCGCTTAAAAGGATTGCGATAATGGTTGTAATTGACGGAAGGCTTACCAGAAATTCTGCGCTTGCTAGGCTTATGCCAAGGTCATCCTTGATAAAAATCAAAGCTCCGCTAATGATGGCGTTTACTGCCAAGATTAGGGAAACAGACAAGATTCCCTCTTTTCTGAACCTATGTTTATTTGAAATTTCCATTTTTCACCTCCCTTGTTAACTACACTTATAATACCACCTATAAATCCTTATAGCTAGATAAGGCAAATTATTCACAAAGAAAATGACCCAACAATAGCTGGGTCAGACCTTATCTTGCATCGATATCCTTATAAGACTCGTCTCCGTCAAATTTCTTTAGGACGTAGGAGCAGGTTGGATATATTTTCTTATTTTCAGCTCTTGCAAAGTCTACTACTTGGTCTAGGAGTTTTCCTGCAAGTCCCTTGCCGCCGTATGCCTTGTCCACCTCTGTGTGGTAAACATCAAGGAAATCTCCCTTTATTTTGTAATCACAAAGACCTATTACTTTTTCGTCATCAAGGGCCTCAGCCCTGGATTTTTCAAGATTCATTCTTACTTTTATCATTATATCACCTCAGTAGATTAATACCCAATTATAAGTTTTTATGGTAAATAATTATTAAATGTGGTAAATTATTATAAAGTGACAAATTTTTAAAAAATGGAGAATTATATGAAGAGAGAATATAGGTTTTCATCTATACTTTGGATAATGATTATAGTTGGGCTTACAAACTACTTATTATATAGACTTATTACAGCCCTTGGTGATGATAATTTTATCCTAGAATTTGTGGGGGATTTAATTACAGGGATTATTGCCTTTGTATTTACCTTCTCTATATCAAGTGGTCTTATCAGAAATAGGATGGGATCAATTGGTGACTACCTAAATCAAGTAAATTACTTAAATGCTAAGGTACTTACAGTAGGATTTATTATTTCTGTTGCCCAGGCTATCGTCCAATACGCTTTTGCAGCAAGTGGAGCTATTGGTGTATTTTCAGCCGTAGCAAGCCCAAGTAATAGTTCAGTCTTTGCCATAGGTGCGATTGTATTGCCTATTGTTTTATTAATAATATTTTTAGTTATTGCAATGTTTTTTGCTTACTCAAACTTTTATCTTGCAGATCATTATGATACAGAAGATGGGGTTATGGAAATAATCGGCAAGATTTTTAGTCTAGGTAAGAGACTTTTTAAGAAAACTCTTTTATTAGGTTTAAAATGGATGGGCATACCAATTTTAATATTTTTTGCCCTAATGGCATCCCTTATTTTATTAAAAAATGAATTAATTGTTATGGGCTTAATTGGCATCTTTATTCTAGCCTTTGCAATTATAATGGTAATAACAAGCATTGTCCTTATGGCAAGATTATCCGATGTATATTTAGATGATAGATACGGAATTGAAGCATAAATTATACTGGTCCAAGTGGCCAGTATTTTTTTAGGAAAATTTTTGAAAATGTTAATAATATTTTATACAGCCCATACATTTTTGTGTTATACTCTAATCATAAGGAACAGGTGGATATTTGAGATTTCTCAGACAAATATGAAAACGTTTGATAATTAAAATATTCATAAATATTATTAGGAGGATATATGAAAAAATCGAAACTCTTGGCGATTATGCTAATCGCTGGTCTTTCTATCACCGCTTGCCAAAAGGAGGCTGATAAAAAAGAAGAGCCTAAAGAAGAAGCGAAGGTAGAAGATAAGGCTGAAGAAGGAAAAGAAGAAGGAAAGGAAGAGGGCGAAAAAGCTCAAACTACAGAATTAACCTTCAAGCCAGGTACATATGAGGCAGAATCTCCTGGCTATAATGGACCAATGAAGGTCTCTGTTAAATTTAGCGAAAATAAGATTGAAGATATTGAAGTAGTGGAAAATGTTGAAACAGACCATGTAGGTACACCTGCCTTTGATATTGTAAAAGCAGACGTAATTGCTGCAAATGGTACTGGAGTTGACAATGTATCAGGGGCTACAATCACTTCAGCTGCCTTTAAATCAGCAATTAACAAGGCTGCAGAAGAGGCGGAAGTTTCTGACCTTGACGGATTTAAGAAAAACACTATCGAAGTAAAACCACAAGAAGCCATCGAAGAAACTTATGATGTGGTAGTTGTAGGTGCTGGTGGTGCTGGTGTTTCTGCAGCAGTAGAAGCAGCCCAAGCTGGCAATAAGGTTGCAATTGTTGAAAAGAACGTGGAAATTGGCGGAAACACTCTTGTTTCAGGCGGTCAATACCAATCAGTAATGCCTTATTTAGTTTGGGATAAGGAAGATCCTGACGCTACAGAAGGCGAACACAATGGCGAAAAATTTGAAAAAGTAAAATCAGATAATGGTAGGATTCACACCCTAGAGACCATTTACAATTGGTCAGAAGAGCCATTTGACGAAAAACTTTCCGATGGGGAAGAATTTGTAATTGGCGATATTGAAGCTCTTTCAAAAAGAGGAGTTCATGAAGAATACCTCCCAGTATTGAAGGCCTTAAAAGAAGAAATCAAGGCTTATCTTGACTGGGCTAAACCACAACTAGAAGCTGGTAAACAAGAAACCGACCTAACTCTTTTCTCAACTATAAACCTCCACATTTTCCAAACCTACTACGGTGGAATTAGACCAAACTTCGAAAGAACAGCTTGGGTTTATGGAGATGAAGGACTAGTTAGCCAATTTATAAAAGAAGGCCAAGAAATCAAGCCATGGCTAAATGAAATGGGATCAAAATTTGATGATTCAACCCAAAGAACCCTAATCGGTTGCTTGTGGCAAAGAGAAAACCAATTTATTGGTTCAGAAATTGACGGCCAAATGGAAGAAGGAAGATGGGCAACCTACTTTAGGGCACCTATCCATAAATTTGAAGAATTAAACAAGGAAAATAAAATCTACAGAAGAGCAGATGCTAAAAAGCTTATCGAAGAAGATGGCAAGGTAGTTGGAGTAGAAGGAGAGCTCTTTGACGGAACACCTTTCACACTTAAGGCAAACAAGGGAGTAATCCTAGCAACAGGTGGTTATGCTGCTAACATTGAAATGGTTAAGGAAACCAACGAATACTGGGATCCAGAAGCTCTAGAAGGTTCTTTAAAGACAACAAACAGAAATTCCCTAATGGGTGATGGTATTAGAATGGGTAAGGAAGTTGGAGCAGACACTACAGGCGAAGGCTTCACACAAATGATGCCAATTTCTTGGATCCAAGACGGCAACCTTGCCTTTGGTGGTGGTGAAGATGTAATTTATATCTCACCAAAAACTGGCAAGAGATATGTAGACGAATCTGCAGAACGTGACGTTTTATCTAAGGGTGCCTTTGAAAATGGTATAGAAATAAATGGCACAAAGGGTGTCTTTGTAGAAGTAGGAAATGTTGAAAGCCCAATTCCTGGACCATATCCATATAAGGATGAAGATGTAAACTTAAGACAATATGTAAGAGAAATTAGCGAACTTGACGACCTATTCAAAGAGCTAAAAATTGACCTTACAGGCAAACAAATAGAAGATGCCATTAAGGAATATGACTCTTATGTAATGGGTCAAACTGATCACTTAGACGTTTCTAAAGAATCTTACAGGTCCTTAATAGGAGTAGCTGAAAAGGACGAAAATGGTAAATATAAGCCAGATACTTACAAGATTGGCAAAATCAGAGTAAGATTTTTAGCTCCATCAACCCACCACACTATGGGCGGACTCAAAGTTGATGACCATAGGAGAGTCCTAGATAAGGATGGAAAACCAATTACTGGTCTATATGCAGCAGGAGAAGTCACAGGCGGTATCCACGGCGGTAACAGGCTTGGCGGTAATGCTATTACTGAAATAATCGCATCAGGTAGGACTGCAGCAAAGACAGTCGAAGAAGATAATAAATAAGAATAGAAAATGTACTGGGCCAAGGTCCGGTACATTTTTTTGCCCATTTTTGGCGAAAAAAATTAATAAGTCTAAGAAGTTTTACAAATACTTCTAATAATTGACATAAAAAGCGGTATACTTTTTATAATGAGAAAATGTTGGGGGTTGGAAAATGGATAAAAATTTTGAAAAATACTCGGTGGTTCTTGAAGGAGTTTCCAAATTTTTTGGAGATGAAGAAGTCCTAAAATCTGTGGATCTAGAGCTTGAAAAGGGGAAATTTTATACCCTTTTAGGTCCATCTGGTTGCGGCAAGACTACTATTTTAAATTTAATAGCAGGATTTTTGGAGCCGACAAGTGGCTCTGTTTATATAAATGGGAAAAATGTGGGAGATGTGCCAGCAAGTAAGAGGACTGTAAATACAGTTTTTCAAAACTATTCGCTCTTTCCTCACATGAATGTTTACGACAACGTGGCATTTGGCCTTGAAATCAAAAAAACTGACAAGGCTATAATACAAAAAGAAGTTAAAAAAGCCCTTGCTATGGTAAATCTAGCTGGTTTTGAAAAGCGTGAGGTAAGCCAGATGTCGGGCGGACAAAAGCAGAGGGTGGCAATTGCCCGCGCTATTGTCAATAAACCAGACGTACTTCTCCTAGATGAGCCACTTTCAGCCCTTGATATGAAATTAAGAAAATCTATGCAGGTCCTTCTTTCAGATATACAGTGGGAGCTTGGGATTACCTTCGTTTTTGTAACCCACGACCAGGAAGAAGCCCTAGCTTTAAGCGACCATATTTTTGTTATGGATAAGGGAAAGATTGTCCAACAAGGACCACCAAAAGACATCTACGATGAACCAATAAACCGCTATGTTGCCCAGTTTATTGGTGAATCCAACATCCTAAAGGCGAAAATGGTTGATGACTACAAGGTAGAATTTGCGGGCAAGGTCTTTGACTGTTCCGACGCTGGTATTGCTAAGGGCGAAAGGGTAGAAGTTGTTATAAGGCCTGAAGATATAGAACTTGTCCCATCCCAAGGTGCTGACATTGTTGTAAATATTGACAACATCCTTTTTCGTGGGGTTTTTAACGAACTTATTGCAATTGATAAGAGAAATTTTTCTTGGAAAATCCACACAACTAGGCGATTTGAAGAGGGAGATGACATTGGAATCAAGATAGATCCTGAAAATATCCACGTTATGCGCTACAACGAAAGTGAAGAGGCCTTCGATAAGAGAATCGAAAAATATGCGACAGGAGAAAGCGATGGCTAAAAAATACCAAAAATTAACTTTTATTTACTATATTTGGATTTTGGTTTTTATAATTGCGCCAATCCTCCTTTTGCTCTACCAGTCATTTTTTGATATTTATGGCAATTTTACCTTTGATAATTATATAGCCTATTTTTCCAACAAAAACTATATAATAATGACCCTAAATTCCTTTTTGACAGCCTTTTTAATCACTTCCTTTACACTTTTGTGGGCTTATCCTTTTTCATATTTTTTGACCAAGGCCAAGCACAAGGATTTGATTTTGCTCTTGGTAATTTTGCCAACCTGGATAAACCTAGTTCTTAAGGCCTATGCCTTTATTGGACTTTTTAACAAAAACGGAACAATCGTAGGACTTTTGGGACTTGCAAGCCAAGGTTTTCTTTTTACAAACCCAGCCTTTATACTGGTTGCATCTTATGTAGAACTTCCCTTTATGATCTTGCCGATTTTTAGGTCTATAGATACAATTCCAAGGGAATATATAATCGCAAGTGAGGATTTGGGAGCGACTAAGTTTCAAACCTTTAGAAAAATAATTTTGCCTCTTTCAATGGATGGAGTTATAGCTGGTTTTCAGGCGGTTTTCATCCCTTCTCTATCCCTATTTTTAATCACAAGGATAATCGGAGGCAATAAGATAATTACCTTGGGAACAGCAGTCGAACAGCACTATCTAGTGACCCAAAACTGGGGCATGGGCTCAACTATCGGTCTTGTCCTTATTGGAATTATGTTTGCAGTGATTTCGTTTTTGAACAGGAGGGGGGACGTAAATGGAAAATAGATCGACTAAATTATCAAATTTATTTTTGATTTTCGTTTTTGTAATCATGTACCTACCTCTGGGATATTTGATTTTTTATTCCTTTAATAGCGGCGGCAATATGAATACTTTCGAATCCTTCACCCTGGACCACTATTTGGCAGTTTTTTCTGACAAGAGGCTCATAAATATAGTTTTAAATACGCTTATTTTAGCCCTTTTGTCATCCTTGATTGCAAGTGTCATTGGCACTTTAGGTGCGGTTTCGATTTACTATACAAAAAACAAAAAAATTAAGAAACAAATTTTAAGCTTAAATTCAGTCTTGATGGTCCTCCCGGACATCATGATGGGAGCGAGTTTCTTGATATTATTTTCCATGTTAATAAAAATTCCTATGGGATTTATGTCGGTCCTTTTAGCCCACATTGCATTTTCAATCCCTATTGTAGTTTTAATGGTTCTTCCAAGGCTCTATGCCCTAAATGAAGATATGATAAGGGCTGCCGAAGACTTGGGGGCAAATGATATGACTATCTTAAATAAGATAATTTTGCCAAATATCGCAAGCGGGATTTTTGCGGGCTTTTTTATGGCGCTTACTTATTCCCTAGACGATTTTGCGGTGACATTTTTCGTAACAGGGTCTGGTTTTTCAACCCTTTCTATAGAAATTTATTCTAGGGTGAGAACAGGAATTTCCCTTGAAATCAACGCCCTATCTGCTATAATTTTTGCTATATCATTAGCCATGGTAGTTATCTATTACTTTATAGAAAGAAGGGAGGCAAAGAAATATGAATAAGGTTTATAAATTTGTCCTAGGGATTTTGGCCCTAACCATCCTTTTAGTTTTAGGTAAGGAAAGGCTAAATGCTAGTTCTACAGGGACTAATGACAAGGACATATATTTTTATAACTGGGGAAATTATGTAGATCCTGAAGTTTTAAAAGATTTTGAAGAGGAAACTGGCTACAACGTAATCTACGAAACTTTTGACTCAAATGAGGCTATGATGGCAAAGATTGAGCAGGGAAAAACCTACTATGACTTGGCTTTTCCATCAGAATATACGGTCGAAATAATGCGTGATAAGGGACTTTTAGAAAAGCTTGACCATTCAAAAATTGTGGGACTCGATAATATTGACCAGAGATTTTTAAACCAGTCCTATGATCCGGGCAATGAATATTCAATACCTTATTTTTGGGGGACTTTCGGTATAATTTATAACACCGAAAAATATAGCGAGGCAGATGTGGATTCTTGGGCAAATCTATGGGATCCTAAGTTTGAAGGGGAAATCCTATCCTTTGATGGAGCAAGGGAAACACTTGGAATTGGTTTACTTAAGAAAGGTTACAGCCTTAATGAAAAGAACGAAAAAATCCTAAGAGAAGTCAAAAATGACCTGGTGCCCTTTATGTCAAATGTCAAGGCCTTACTTGCTGACGAAATCAGGATGTATATGGGCCAAGGCGAGGCTGATATAGGAATTACCTTCTCTGGTGAGGCTGCAATGGCCCAAGATATGAATGAAAATCTAGCCTACCACATACCAAAAGAAGGCTCAAATATTTGGTTTGATACAATGGTAATTCCAAAGACAAGTAGGAATAGTAAGGGGGCCTATGCTCTTATATCTTATTTTTTAAGGCCAGATATAGCTGCAAGAAATGCTGATTATGTATGGTACGCAACTCCAAACAAGAAGGCAATGGATTTAATTGATGAGGAAGCAAGGCAGGATAAGACTCTTTATCCTGATGATGAAATAATTGATAAACTAGAAGTTTTCAAAGATTTGGGCAAGGAAACAACTATTTTGTATAATGATTTGTTTTTGGATTTAAAAATAGCTCCACAAGCTGATTAGGAAAAAAGACTTGGTTAAGCAAAAGCTTAATAAAAACCGAGTCTTTTTTCAGTTGGGTATAATAAATAATAATAAGGAAGGAAGAAAATTGACAGAGATAATTAAAAAAGCAATACTAGCTAATGAAGAAAAAATGATAGAAGATAGAAGATTCATGCACGCCCACCCTGAACTTGCCATGAAAGAGGTAAAGACAACTGCCTTTATCAAAAAAGAACTGGAAGCTTTGGGCTTTTCTCCTGTGGATATCGATCCTACAGGTCTTATGGTTGAAATAAATCCAGAAAGTAAGGGCAAGACTGTTCTTTTGAGGGCAGACATAGATGCCCTACCAATAAAGGAAACAAATGATTTTGATTTTAAAAGCCAAACCGAAGGCCTAAGCCACGCTTGCGGCCACGATATTCATGCTGCCATGCTTTTAAATGCTACAAAAGCACTTTTGAAAGTAAAAGATGACTTAAATGGTAGGGTTAGGATTATTTTCCAACCTGGTGAAGAAACAGGCGAAGGTGGTAGGGCCGTTGTAAGTGGAGGTTATACCAAGGGAGTTGATTCAGCTTTTGCCATCCACATTCACACAGGCTGGGATCTTGGAAAGGCCTCAACTGGTTATGGAGAGGTGATGGCAAATAATACCTTCTTTACAGTTAAATTTAAGGGAACTTCTGCACATTCATCTACTCCTTATCAAGGAAATGACGCCATGCTAATGCTTGCAAATTTCATAAATGTTGCCTATGCAATCCAAGCGAGAAAAATCGACAATGTTTTCCACCCAGTTGTGTTGAATCTAGGAGTTGTAGAGGGCGGGTCCGCAGCAAATGCAGTGGCAGCTGATATTAAACTCAATGGATCTTTTAGGTCTTTTTCTAATGAGTCGGTTGACTTTATGGTAAAGGAATTAGAAAAAGCAGCCAAACTTTCTGCAGAAATCTATGGTGGAAGTGCTGAATTTGACTACCATATGGGAGCTGGAGCTGTAATCAATGAGGAAAAGTCTACAGACCTTTCTGTAAAAATTGCCAAGGAAATTTTTGGCGAAGACAATGTTCAAACAGATTTGAAACTAGCAGGTTCTGAAGACTTTGGTTTTTATTTATCAGGTTACAAGGATGTGCCAGGTGTGGATGGAACCTACATGTTTATAGGTGGCAGAGACCCAGAAAACAAGGCAACATACCCTCAAAACCACGCCACAGACTTCAATCCAGATGAAAGAGCAATGAAATACGGGGCAGAACTTTTAGCTCGTTATGCCTACGATTATCTAAAGAAGTAAGCAAATCTTATGGGAAAATTTATAAAAGCGGTAAGGTATTAGTAGATTTTTAAAATTCCCAAGGAGCTTTAATGAAAATAATTATTTTGGGAGCCGGCAAAGTCGGCTCTTTTGTGACACAAGACCTATCAAATGAGGGTCATGATATAGTTGTAATCGATAGAGACAAGGAAGTTTTAGATGAACTTTTGGCAACCAACGACGTTATGGGCTTAGTTGGAGACGGCCGTGATGTCGAAGCCCTAATAGAGGCTGGGGCAGAATATTGTGATCTTTTCATAGCCATTAGCCAATCTGACGATGTAAACCTAATAGCATCGACTTTTGCCAAAAATTTGGGAGCCAAGAACATAATTATAAGGATGAGGGAACCTCGCTATGTTAAACACAGGAAATTTATAGGCCAGGTTACCGATGCCATGTCAATAGTAAACCCAGAATACATAGCAGCCAAGGACCTTCAAAGGAGCCTAAAATATTCCCACGCCCTAAATGTTGAGTCATTCTTTAAAGACAGGGCCATTATGATGGAATTAGTTATAGAAGAAGGATCTGCCCTTGACGGCAAGAAGCTTTCTGACCAATCTTCATATTCAGAAAACTACCACACATTGATTGGTATCATCAACTCTGATGGGGAAGTAAATATACCCCACGGTTATGACGTCCTAAAAAGCGGTGATAAAATTTATGTCATAGGCGAAAAAGAAGATGTGGATATTTTCTATAGATACGAACAAAAAGGCGCCTACGATATAAAAAATATCCTAGTTATAGGAGCTGGAAATATTTCTAAATACCTAGTTGGCCTTCTAATCGAAAGGGGCTTTAAGGTAACTGTTGTTGAAATTGACAGAAAAAAAGCCGAAGACATTAGCGAAATGCACGAAGAAGCTGTTGTTATTAACGCTGACGGTACAAGCCCAAAAGTCTTAGAAGAACTAAGGCTAAACCACTTTGATGCCCTTTTGGCCCTAACAGGTATAGATGAGGAAAATATTTTGATTTCCTTACTTGCTCAAAAATCTGGACTTGAGAAGGTCATTGCAAAAGTAAATAGGACAAAACTTTTGAAAATGACTGGAATTTTAGATAATGATACTACTTTTGCGCCAAAAATGGCGGCATCAGATGTCATTAACAGACGAGTAAGGTCTAAGGTAAATGCCAGGGGGGCTTCGATTTCGTCCTTGTATAGGCTAGAAGATGGGGCAGTTGAAGTGATAGAATTTAAGGCTATAGACCATTCTAAAATCCTTGATACTCCTTTAAAAGACCTAAATATAAGGGACGACAGCCTAGTTCTTGCAATAGACCACGGCCAGGTTGAGATAGAAATCCCAAATGGTAGGTCAAAGATCAACCTTGGCGACTCAGTCCTAGTAGCAACAACCAACCACAGCTTCAAGGTTTTAGATGATATATTGGAGTAAATATGAATCGTAAGGTTATAAATTACATCCTAGGTAGATTGCTCCAAGTATTGGCCCTACTCATGTTGGTGCCATTAATGGTGGCCTTTATCTACCGAGAAGGATTTTATGATAAATTATATTTTTTTATACCAATTTTAATAGCAAGCTTTGCAGGAAGTATCTTAGTTAAAATCGGTGACGAACAAGGCCATATTTATACCAGGGAGGGCTTGTTTACAACAGCTGCCGCTTGGATCCTTTTTTCTATAATTGGGGCTATACCCTTGTATTTGACACCGACAAATTACCATACTTTTTTGGATGCCTTTTTTGAGATGGCGAGTGGTTTTACAACCTGTGGGGCATCTGTAGCCATCAATGTGGAACTTCTTCCACATTCAATAATTATTTGGAGGTCTCTATCCCATTTGATTGGAGGTATGGGAATTTTGGTTTTCACCCTTGCTATACTTCCAAAATCAAACAAGGAATCATCAAGCCTTTTGAAGGCTGAAATGCCAGGCCCATCTTTTGGAAAGATTACTCCAAAACTTACTTATACAGCCAGAGTCTTATACATAATCTATCTTGTAATGACTCTGATAACTGTAATATTCTTGCTTTTTGGCGGTATGGATTTGTTTGATTCAATAATCTTCGCCATGGGAGCGGCAGGAACTGGAGGATTTGCCAACAAGGGATTATCAGTAGGATACTATGATTCTAGGTATATAGAAATAGTTCTTTCTATTGCCATGCTCGCATTTGGTGTAAACTTCAACCTCTACTACTTCGCACTAATTAGGTCAGCTAGAGAAGGCTTTAAATCAGAAGAGCTTTATTGGTATTTGGGTATCGTAGCCCTTGCTACAGGCTTAATATTTTATAATATTAGGGACTATTATGGGGACCTTGTTTATACAGGAATCCAGTCACTCTTTACAGTGTCGTCCATAATGACAACTACGGGCTATGTTTCGGCTGACTACGGGTCTTGGCCGATGTTTTCTAGAAATATCTTAATTTTATTGATGTTTATAGGAGCGTCTGCAGGATCAACTGCAGGTGGTTTTAAGGTTTCAAGGTTTTTAATCCTTTTTAAATCTACAATCAACCACATCAAAAAAGTTATAAATCCAAAGAGAGTTGCCATTACCAAGCTTGATGGAAAGAGGATGGACGATGAGCTCGAAGAGGCTGTAAATAAATATCTAGTTTTATATATACTTTTATTTATCCTATTTATGGTAATAGTAAGCCGTGATGTAGAGAATTTTGAATCAGCCTTTGCAGCTGTTGCCACAACTTACAACAACGTGGGACCGGGACTTAAAGATTTTGGGCCAGTATCTTCCTTTGCATCAATGGCTCCAACTTCTAAGTTTACCCTAACTTTGGCCATGCTATTTGGAAGGCTTGAGCTTTATCCAATGCTCTTGCTATTTTCTCCATATTCTTACAAGAAAATGGCAAAAAAATAAGAAAATCTTGACAAAAGCTTTAAAAGCAAGTATTATATATCAGTCGACTCAGACCTTCATAAGGAATCGAGACGATCGCATATCCTGGGAGCGATAAAAAAATGCCAGGACGAGTACAGCCGCAAGCTACTGGTGCGGTGTCTAAATATAGTAGCCGAAAAAATTATAGGAGGATGAGATGAAACATCAAAAGACATGGACTGCGACTCCATCAAACATCGAAAGAAAATGGTATGTTGTTGATGCAGAAGGCATGGTTCTAGGTAGACTAGCTAGCCAAGTTGCAGCAATACTAAGAGGAAAGAACAAACCAACCTTTACTCCACACTTTGACACAGGAGATTATGTAATAGTAATCAACGCTGACAAGGTAGTGCTTACAGGAAACAAAGAAGACCAAAAAGAATACAAGAGATATTCTGGATACACAGGTGGTCTAAAAATCACTAAATTCAAAGATATGAAGGCTAAATATCCAGAAAGAATTGTAGAACATGCAATCGTAGGAATGCTTCCACACAACAAACTAGGTCGTCAAATGGCAAAGAAACTAAGAGTTTATGCTGGTAGCGACCACGGTCATGAAGCACAATTCCCAGAAGCTTTGGATCTTAAGTAAGGAGTAAAATATGGCAGGAAACATTATTCAATCAACTGGTAGAAGAAAAACCTCTGTTGCAAGAGTAACAATGGTACCAGGATCTGGAAAAATAATCATAAACGGAAAAGATTTAGATCAATATTTTGATTTTGAATCTCTTAAAATTGTAGTAAGAAGCCCACTAACATTAACAGAAAACCTAACAAGCTATGACATTAGAGTAAATGTTAACGGTGGTGGATTTAATGGTCAAGCAGGAGCTATCAGACACGCTATCGCAAGAGCTCTTGTAGAAGCAAACCCAGACCTAAGAATTGCCCTAAAGAGAGCTGGTTTCTTAACACGTGATTCACGTAAAAAAGAAAGAAAGAAACCTGGTTTCAAAAAGGCAAGAAAATCTTCACAATTCTCAAAGAGATAATATACAAATACAAATCGCAGGAATTTTATTCTTGCGATTTTTTTGCTTGAAAGGTTTTATATGAATAAAATAAATTACAATAAGGTCATGGAAGATATTATTAAAAAACTTGATGAAAATGGCGAAAAACCTAGGCTTTTGCTCCAGGTTTGCTGCGGGCCATGCTCAACACAAGTTATTGAAAGGCTTAGGGACCATTTTGATATGGACCTATATTTTTATAACCCCATGATCTATCCAAGAGAAGAACTTGATAAGCGTGCTGAAAATTTAAAAAAAGTGGCAGAGAAATCTCATTTTGAAGGAAAGGTGATAATTCCAGCCAATGATATGAAAGACTTTTACGAAGTTTCCCAAAAAAGGAAGGATGACAAGGAATTCGGCGAGGCTTGCTATGATTGCTATAAGCTAAGACTAGCTGAAACTGCAAGGCTTGCCAAGGAAAAATCTTACGATTATTTCACAACTAGCCTTTCGATTTCTCCTTACAAAAACGCCCAATGGCTTAATGAAATAGGCCAAGATTTAGAAAAAGAATACGGGGTTAAATATCTTTTCGCAGACTTTAAGAAAAGGGACGGCTACAAAAAATCAATCGAGCTTTCTAATGAATATGGCATTTATAGGCAAGAATACTGTGGCTGTATTTTTTCAAAAAAAGAGATGGAAGAAAATAATTGTTAAGTTTTTTTAAAATTGGGTATCTTTACTAATAGGAGATGGCTATGAAAGACTTACTTTTAATTAAGAAAATAAATCCTTTAGAAGAAAATGCAGAAGTTTTTCCCTTTAGCTTCCAATTAGATGACAAATTAACTAAGAAGGAGGCAATGGAAATTTTTTGCGCCCTAAAATCAAAGAGTATAGTAACTGAGGATGAGTTTATGATTAAGGATAAGACTTTCACAGTCAAAATAAACTCCAAAAATACAACACAAGTAATAAAGGAGATTTTAGCTAGAAACCTAGAGATATACGGAGTGTATATCCCATACGGAGAGATGCTAGAAAAAGGAGAAATAAATGAGTAAAGTATTAGATTTATTAAATGAACAAATGAACTTTGAATATGAGTCAGCATACATCTACAAAGCAATGGCTGCTTATACAGATAGACTTGAACTTGATGGATATACCCACTGGTTTGACGAACAAGTTAAAGAAGAAATAGGACACGGCGAAGCTATGAAACATTTCCTTCAAGAAGTAGGCTATGATGTTAGATATAAAGCAATTCCTGAACCACAATATGACTACGAAAGTCTTGTAGATGTATTTAAAGCAGCACTAGCTCACGAAAAAGAAGTTACAAGAAGAATTCACGAAATTGCAGAAGTTGCTAAAGATGAAGATCTTAGAGTATTTTCTTTCATCAAAGGCTTCATCGACGAACAAGTTGAAGAAGAAGACTCTGTTGGTAAAATCGTAACAAGACTTGAAAGAATCAACGGAAACTGGGGTGGAATCTACATCCTTGACCACGAACTTGGTTTTAGAAAATAATTTTAGGGGAGCTAGGCTCCCTTTTTTTGTTCTTTACATATATTAAAACCAAACTTAATATATAAAAGAATATCAAAAACAATCTTAAGATACTTGACATAGAACTTTAAAATATGTATAATATTAACAAAAGGAGTTCAATATGTTAACCTTACTTTTAATTATAGGGGCCTTTTTCATTGGCATCCCACTTATAAAATTAGTTTTTAAATTGATCTTAGGAGTCCTAGGTCTTACACTTGGCCTAGTAAGCCTGCCATTTTTACTAATTGGAGGTCTTATAATCTTACCAATAGTAATTATCTTTGGTATCCTAACCCATCTTCTACCTCTAATTATCGTTGGGGGACTTATCTATTTTGGATATAGGTATATGGCAAATAGGGAATATTATTAATGTTTAGATAAAAATTAGACTAAGGAGGATTTTCCTTCCTTAGTCTTTTTCTTTGTAAATTTTCTATAAGTTTAAAACAAATTTTTCTATTGCTTCCCCAACTGCACCCTTGTTGTGATCAAGGCTTGTGACATAGTCGGCAGTTTCTCTTACTTGAAGTCTTGCATTTCTAACTGCTACAGATCTGCCAGCTTCTTCTAGCATGGCAACATCGTTGTAGTTATCACCAATGGCTAAGACATCTTTTAGGTCTATTCCATAATGGTCGCAGACTTTTTTTAGGGCTACGGCTTTATTTACGCCTTTGGCATTTATTTCCATATACATATTTGAAGAATAAGAAATCTCAAGGTCATAGTTAGTAATCCTTGCTATATCAACTTCCAAAGCCTGTAGATGGTTCATATCTTCATTTTTTATTATTAGCTTGAGGATGGTTTCATCCTTTAGAAAATCAATATTGTCAGTATCCAAAATATTTATATGCTTTTCTGCAACTATTGTATCGTCAGTTAGATTTATGCCGTATTTTTTATCTAGGGTGTATAGGTAAAAAGTGAGTTTGTTTTCATAGGCATAGGAAAAAACATTTTTGGCATAGGCAAAGTCTAAGTCAATCACATCAATAATTTCCTTAGTCTTAACATTCATTATAACTGCTCCGTTACAACAAATTATATACCTATCATCAGCAATGACACCAGCTTGCTCTGGTATATCGAAAATTTCGTATGGGCCCCTGCCTGTTGCAAGCATGACTATTAGGCCTTTTTCAATTGCTTGTTTAATAGCTTTTTTATTTCTTTCTGGTACTTTTTGGTCCTTACTTATTATAGTTTCATCAATATCAGATGCTATTAGTTTAATCATTTTTATCCTTATTTATAATTTTTTTTTAGAAATTCTATGATGTCATCAGATTCATAGAGGTATTCACCATCGTGGTATAGGCATGGAACTTGTCTTTTTCCGCCCTTTTCCATCAATTCCATCATGGCCTCGCGGTCTTCGTTTATATTTACTAGGGGAATATCTATATTGTTTTCTTTCATGAAATCTTCTACTTTTTTACAAAATCTACATACTGTTCCTACATATAACTTGTAATCTTTCATAGGTCCTCCTTTTTTTTACAAAAAACTTTTATTTACTCTCTCTTACGGTATATTATACTAATGAAACGAAACTTTTTAAAGGTGGTAAAATGAAATCAAAAACAATGGCATTCATTAGATTTGTCCTAATTTTAATAATTCTAGCCTGTATTGCAATCCTAGGCAAGAGAGGTCTAGATTACTGGACAAATATGAAAAACAATAGATATATAGAAGATTTATCCAAACAAGCTGAAGCGGATGTGGATTCAAATGATTATGCAAATGTTCCTACAGAAGAAATCAAGGATCCATTAGCAAGACTTGAGAAAATCCACTTGACTCTTTTAAAGAAATTGAAAGAGCAAAATTCTGATGTAATAGCAGTTTTAGAAATTCCTGGAACTGGTATAAAATACCCAATTTTCCAAGGTCCTGATAACGAATTTTACCTTAGAAAGGGTCTTAATAAGGAATACGACATAGCAGGTTCCATCTTTATGGATGTCTACAATTCCCCAGATATTAACGATGATAATTCTGTAATTTATGGTCACCATCTAGAAATTGACTCAATGTTTACACCTCTTGACCAGTATAGGAAGCAAGAATTTGCTGAGAAAAATAGGACCATTTACCTAACTACAGAAGAAGGTCTTAGAGAATATCTAATATTTTCAGCTTATGGTACACCATCTAGTTCTGATTATAGGACCTTAGACTTTACCTATGACGGAGACAAGGTGCCTTACTTTAACAAACTTAGGTCAAACTCTGAGGTAAAACTTGATACCAGACCTTTTACAGATGAGGATACAATCATTACCTTATCAACCTGCCAATACGATTATGAAGATCAGAGGCTAGCTATCCATGCTGTTAGGATTAAATAATGAGATACCAGACAAGTGAAAAGAGAAAATTAAATATAGAAGAAAGCCCTGAGGGACTTATCCTCAGGGAAGACTCTTTTAAAGTTGACCATATTTTCGAATGTGGTCAATGTTTTAATTTTAGAAAAAACGACGACGGGTCATATACAGCTGTATTTTTGGGAAAAATTATAAACCTTCTTGAATGTGAAGATTACACCCTAATTAGAAATGTAAGCCTGGATGAATTTTACGAAATTTTTTATGATTACTTCGACCTAGGCACAGATTATGGAATGATAAAAGAAGTCTTGTCAGAATCAGAAATTCTAAATAAGGCCAGCGAATATGGTTATGGAATTAGGATTTTAAACCAAGATTTGTTTGAAACTACAATTTCCTTTATAATCTCGGCCAACAATCAAATTCCAAGGATTAAAAAAGCTGTCAGAATAATTTCTGAAAGATACGGAGATTATCTGGGAGAATATATGGGAGAAAAGTATTATTCCTTCCCAAGTCCGGAAGTTCTTGCAAAGGTTGACCCATTAGATTTGAGGGAACATGCCAGAGTTGGTTTTCGTGATGTAAGGATAGTTGAAACTTCCCAGGCCTTTGTGGATGGATACTTAAATTTTGAAGATGAAAAAAATCTCTCAGACAAGGACCTACACAACAAATTAAAAGAACTACCAGGAATTGGGCCTAAGGTAGCCGATTGTATTATGCTTTTTGCCTACCACAGGAGGGAGACCTTCCCTGTTGATGTGTGGATCAAAAGGGTAATGGAAACACTTTTTATCGGCAAAGAAGTTCCAAAAAAACAAGTAGACGACTATGCTAGAGAAATTTTTGGAGACCTTGCAGGTTATGCCCAGCAATACCTCTTTTATTATGGCAGGGAAAATGCTATAGGAAAATAAGAAAAAAGATGAAGAATTAAAATAGATAAGTCTATTTTGATATTTCATCTTTTTTTAATTTATAATATTTAAAGGATACTTGAATAAATGATAATATTTTAACTAATTCCTATATGAACTTATCTTGACAATGTAAAAAAACTATGATAGGTTTTAATATAGAAGATGTTTTTAATTTTGAATCGAGGGTCCTATGGAAAAGAGCAAATACAAAAGACTGGGGATAATTACTATATTTGTTTTTGTAATTATTGCCTTGGTCCTTATACTTTTAAGTAATAAAAAAGAACCAGTAAGTCTCACAATGTGGCATGTTTATGGCGAACAAGCCTCATCTCCCATGGATAAGCTCGTTGATGATTTTAACGAAACTGTTGGCAGTAAGGAAGGAATTATAATAAATGTCACTGCTACATCTAATTCTGCAGAAATTGGCGAAGAGCTTCTAGATTCCCAAGCTAAGAAGTCTGGGTCAAAAAAGATGCCAGATTTGTTTTTTTGCCATAGTGGAAATGCAGATGATTTGGGGATTGAAAACCTAGTTGATTGGGAAGATTATTTTACAAAAGAAGAACTCAAAGCTTATCAAGAAGATTTTTTAGATGATGGGAGAGTGGGTAATAAACTTTTAGTTTTTCCTATCTCAAAATCAACCCACATGCTTTATATAAATGGGTCTATGTTTGCTAGGTTTTCTGAAGCGACAGGCCTGACCTATGATGATTTAAAAACTTGGGATGGATTTTTTGAAGTAGCTGAGAAATTCTACGAATGGTCTGATGGCAAGGCTTTTTGTGCCATGGACTATATTCTAAGGGAAATAGAATTGTCCGCTCTTTCTGAAGATCCTAACCTAAGTCTTCATAATGATGGGGGTTGGTATGATAAGGATAATTTATCTTTTAAAAAGAACTTTGATAAGTTTATGAAATCATTGGTAGAGGGACATATAATTGTATCTGATCTTTATGCCAATACCCAGATGATGACAGGAGAGGTCCCGGCAGGAATCAGTTCATCTGCTGCTGTTTTGTATTATAACGATATAGTAACCTATCCAGATAATACATCTGAGGATATGGACCTTAAGGTCTTGCCTTTGCCAGTAAATAAAAATGAAAATAAATTTGACACCCTAGCAGGGACAGGACTTTGTGCCTATAAGACAAGTGAGGATAAGGCTAAGGCTTGTGCTATATTTGCTAAGTGGATTACAGAAAGCGAAAGAAACCTAGATTTTGTTACAAAAACTGGTTATATGCCAGTAAGACCTGATGCCTTTAAAAAAATTTCATCAATGGATTTTGAAAACAATGACTATAAAGAACTTTATAATAGCCTTTCAAAGATGCAAGAGAACTATAATTTTCTAAGTGAATCTTATGATTATAATAAGGTCTCAAGTTTTTATGGCAAATTAAGGGACAGGCAAAAATCCTTTGTAGAAAGGTACAATAAGGGTGAAGATTTGGATAAACTTATAGAAGAATGTTGGCAAATGCTTATAGGATGATTTAGGAGAAGGTCTTGTTTGGTATATTTAATAAATATCAAAAAAATTCCATGTATAGGAAATTATTTGCCTACATGATAATACTTGCAGGTCTTTTATTGTTTTTTATCGTCATAGCCATGGTCTTATTCGACCAGTATAAAAATGTCAGAAAAACTTATATAAAAAGTCTTGATATACAAATGTCTATGCTAGATAAAGAAATCAATAGTTATTTTGATAAATCAGCCATATCTGCCATGCATTTATCCCAAGAATCAAGGGATTATCTAGAAAATCTATTAGAAGAAGAAGGAGTAAGTTTTGAGGATTTAAGGGATAATCAAAAACTTTTAACCAAGCTTCAAGACAGGATTTTTGAAAATTTAAAAAGCTCTATGCTTTATGCGGATGTTTCAGGTGCCTTCGTCTTGTGGAATACAACTGTAAATTCCCATAATGATGGAGCCCAAAATTCTAGGTCTGGCCTGTATTTGAAACTAGATTCTAGGAGTTTGAATGAGTCTTCTGTTACAGTTTATAGGGGAGACGCTGATGTAGGTAGGAAACATAAGGCCATGCCTCATAGAAAATGGAAATTAGAATATGATATATCTAGGATTCCTAGCTATGCTAAGCTTGCTGAAAATGTAAACAATTCCTTGTATGAGTCATATATGATTAGCAAGGTCTTTGAGCTTGCAGGAACCAACCAAAAAGTAATGCTGATAAGTTTGCCTATAATAGGTGAGGATGGGACAATTTATGGAACATGCGGTTTTGAAGTAGAAGAGATGTTTTTTAAAGAAAAAATAGCCCAGCCAAGTAATTTAAAAAAATTAACTTCAATTTTTTTGCCGGTCGTTGATAAAAATATAGATACTAAAAAGGCTTTAAGTAGCGGAACTGAAGATGGGTATTATTATCTGCCAGAAGATATTCTAGAAATTAAAGATTATTCGAGAGGTTTAAAGGAATTTGCTGGCAAGAAGTCTACCTATATTGGTCTTGAAAGGGAAATATCCTTGATAGAAAATGGTGAAAAATCTATGATTGTTTGTATGATTCCCATGGAAGATTATCGTAAGGATGTCATTAGGAATATTACAAACCTCACTATATCAGTAGTTTTATTTTTATTCTTTGCAATAGTTATAAGTTGGACTTTTACTCGTAGATACATAAGGCCTATTACTGATGGCCTTGCCCTTATTGAAAACCAGGGAAAAATCCTAGATGAGAAATATATGCGTGAAATATCTGAGTCTGGTTTTTATGAAATAAATCAATTTATTAAAACCATCAGGGAAAAAATGCAGGGTAAGCCTATCAAAGGCCTACCAAATTACTTGGAATATAAGTTTAAAAAATTCATTGAAGCAACATCAAGTCTCACTCCTGCAGAGCTAAATGTCTTAGTTCTTTTGATAAAGGGTTATGACGTAGACCAGCTACCTGAAATACTCTACATTAGCAAGAGTACTGCCAAACACCATATTTTAAAAATTTATAAAAAACTAAATGTATCATCCAGGGGAGAATTGCTCCTCTACCTTGACCTAATCAAGGGCTGCGGCATGGTTGATCAGATAATAGGCAATACCAATGAAGAAAAGACCGGGCCAATGAAAAAATAGAATAAAAAAATTAATTAACCAGGTCTTATTTTTACTAGAATGGTAAAGATAGGGGCTGGTTTTTTTGCCTTTATTAGGTTTTTTTCATATAGACCAAAGGTCTATCTTTGTAAAATTCAACAAAGATTGCCTTTTGGTCTATTTATTTTACTAATTTAATGTGATTTAATAAAACTAAGAACAAGGTAAATTAATAAAATTTACTTAAAATAAGAAAAAAATTAGGAGGTAAAAATGGGATTTATAAAGGCATTTACAGGAGCGCTCGGAGGGACTTTTGCAGACCAATGGCTAGATTTTTATAAACCTATGCCAGGGATTTCTGCCACAGCAGGAATATTTCCAGCCCAAGGTCAAGCAACAAACCAAGGTAGAGGTTCAAACACAAGGGCAAGTGAAAATATTATTTCTAATGGATCTAAAATAATTGTTCCAGAAGGCACAGCCCTAATCACTATAGAAGATGGTAAGATAACAGGCATAGTTGCTGAGCCAGGGGGCTTTATTTATTCAAGTGATGAGGCAAATTCTCAATCGATTTTTGCCGGTGATGGGATCATGGGATCTCTTATCCAGTCTACTTGGGAGAAAATTAAATTTGGTGGTCAGCCAGGAGCTGAACAACTTGCATTTTATGTTAACTTAAAGGAAATACCAAACAACCGCTTCGGCACCCAAAGTGAAATCTATTGGGATGATGCCTACTTTGGCACCCAAGTAGGGGCAGTAACCAGGGGAACTTACACAATAAAGATTGTTGATCCTCTATTATTTGTCAAAAACTTCGTCCCACAAAAATACCTAATCAGTGATAAAGAAGTTTTCGATTTTAACGATATGGATAATGGAGCTGTCGAACAGCTATTTAATGAAGTTGTAGGAAGTCTTTCTGCTGCATTTTCTAATTATACAAATGACCCATCCAGAGGAAATAGGATGAGCAAAATCCAAGGCGATCAGATTGGTTTTGCCAAATCCTTAACCCAGGCAGTAGAAGATGCCTACCAATGGAAGACCGATAGGGGCCTTGAAATAATAAAAACTGCTATCCTTGCTATCGAATATGACGAGGATACCAAGAAACTCCTATCCGATGTGAAAAAAGCGGATGCCCTTTCAGGAAGTCGTGGAAATTCTTTCTTCCAACAATCTGTTGCCAGGGGCATGCAAGGAGCTGGGGAAAATGGAGGTGGTGCTGGTATGGCCTTTATGGGTATGGGCATGAATGCTGCAGGTTCTATGGCAGGCGGACTTAACCAGCCAGAAGGATCTAATTCTTACCAACCTAATTTTGGAGTAGGACAAAATATTCCAAACCAAAATCAACAAAACCAACAAACGTCAAATAACGCACAAGTCGATCCAACAGAAAAATTAATTCAAATGAAAAAACTTTTAGATGCAGGAGTTATTAGCCAGGAAGAATTTGATAAGGTTAAATCTAATCTTTTAGGATTCTAAGGAGGAGGCTATGGTAGGCGAAAGAGATAAAAATGAAAACATAAACATTATTAAAGATACAGACCAAGCAAAAGATGGCCAGGTTAAGTGTCCAAAGTGTGGGTCAACTGATATTTCTACAAATACCAAAACTGGAAAGCTTAGGTGCAATTTTTGTAGGCATGAATTTGACCTAGATATGGCAGAGGCAGATGATGAAATATCTAGCCTTGAAGGAAGCAAGTCCCGTAGTGGTGCAGCAGATATAGACCTAGAAGCTAGTAATATCATTACCCTAAAATGTGAAAGTTGTGGGGCTGAGGTAGTTATCGATACAGCAACTTCTACCCAAGCCAGGTGTCATTGGTGCAGAAATACACTTTCAATAAATTCTAAAATTGCTAATGGAGCTGTACCTGACGTAATTTTGCCATTTTCTGTGACTAAGAATGAAGCAAAAGAAGAGATTGAAAATTTTGTTGGTCAAAGAAAGACCTTTGCTCACCCACAATTTATTAAGGAATTTAATGCCGAAAATATATGTGGGGTATATTTTCCATATATGCTTGTTGATATAAACGGCCATATGAAACTTAGCGGCAAGGGAGAAATTTTAACCAATACTAGGACAGTAAAAGATGGTGATGATGAAAAAACCATTTATGATGCTGATCTTTACAGGGTAGGCAGGGACTTTGACATAAGCATTGATGATTTATCAATAGAATCAAGTTTGGATAAACTTGACTATTCTTCAAAGGAAAAGACAACAAATATCATAAATTCAATCATGCCTTTTGATACAGAAAATTGTGTCAAATACAATGCCAACTACCTTAAGGGCTATACATCCGAAAAGAGAGATACCAATATATCTGACCTTAAAAAAATTACAGACGTGTGGGGCTCAGATGTAGCTAGATTTGCCATCAAAGATACCATCGAAGAATATGACAGAGGAGTTAACTGGGAAGAAGAAGAATTTATTGTAAAAGGAGATTCTTGGAAGGCTTCCTATTTGCCGGTTTGGCTTTACTCCTATATGGAAAATAAGGACGATAAACACGTTTTACACTATGTTGCAGTAAATGCAAGGACTAAGGAAACCATGGGATCAGTGCCTATAAATTTCAAAAAACTTTTTATGGCATCAGTCCTTGTGGAAGTTATAAGCTTCTTAATAGCCCTTGTCCTATGGTTCGTTGCAGTTTTTGATATATTTGATGATACAAAGTTTCAAGATTCCAGAAACTTTTTCTGGTTACTCTTAGTTGCTGGCTTCATATATTATTTTAATGTCTACAGCAAATATAGGAACCAGGATGCAAGGCACTCCTATGAGGTTGAAAACAAACACGAAGTGACTAATCTTATAAGCCATGATGAATTTATAAGGCATGAATACGGCCTTAAAAACTCTTGTATTGATGGAGAAAATAGCTGTGAAATCAAGGGAGATAAGATCAAATTTAAGTAAGGAGGGGGCTTATGATAGGCAAAAGGCAAAAAGTTCTTCTTATTTTTCTAGCCTTGGCTTTAGTAGGCTGTGGTAAAGAAAAGCTTGATGAAGAACCTACAAAGATAAGCGAAGAAGAAGGGGAAGAAAAAGCAAAGGATTTGGCAGAAAAATCTGAAGATGAAAATGAAAATCCTAAAGAAAAAACCCTAGCCAAGGAAGAAAGCAATGAAGATTTAAAATTAGTAAAAGAAATAAATTTTAAAAGAAAACCAATAAAGGCTCAGGCCCTAGAAGGAGCAAAGGCAGGTAGTAAGTCAACCCTAGTAGAAGATAGGCAAGTCTTTAAGGATTTTGTAGATGAAAAACAAATGGAAAAGGCCAAGGGTCTCCGCTTTGGTATCCACCTACCAAAAATTTTGCTGGATTCAAAGGATGCGGAACAAGCCAATGAGGAAATAGAAAAGGACCTTGAAGAGTTAAAATCCATGTACAAGGATGCGGACGATTATTCTAAAGATAGCGATGAACCCTTTGTTCATGCAGAGTTTTCAACCTACCAAGACGAAGAAATCCTAAGTGTTTTCATCCATCTCTACAATAATATTGATTCAGGTTTTCAAGTATATAGGGCCTATAATTTTTCAATTAAAGATGGCAAGCGTCTTACAGATGATGAGCTCTTATCCTATTTTGCTATTAGTCCTGACCAGAAATTAGACTTAATGGAAAAAAGCCTAGCGGACTACTATAGTCACATAATTGACCATTATGACAGTTATTTATCAAATCCTTCCTACCAGTATGACATGGGAAATAAAGAAGGTTTTGCCATCAAAGACTTGTGGCAAGATAATTCTAATATATTTTATGTAAATGAAGTAGGTAGACTAATGTTTTTTAGCAAAATCTATTCAGATGCAGGCATAGGGGAAGCAATAGAAATCCAAACCCTAGCTGGACCTAATTATAAAACTAACCGATACTCAGATGACTTTGTAAGGATGGCTACAAAGCTTGGTATAGACCCAGATGATAAAAATGTAAGTGCCTTTATAATCTATATGGGCAGGGCCAATGCAGAAGATACTCTACCTAATGTAATGAGCAAACTATTTGCCTGGCAAGCTTGCTTTGCAGACTATAAAGACCCAAGACTCATCTTAGAAGGCCAGAGAGATCCTTATGATGATAATAGTGCATTTTTAACTGGTAATGACTTTTACCTAGTTGTACCAAAATGGGAGAATGCAGTAGTAAGTCTAAGGTCTGTTGATAAGGGTAATGATGGCAAGGTCACCGAAAAAGATAATGACTTTCTTGATGGGATTTGCCAAAGGTCAACCGTCCTCATTTGCCAGAGCCAAGAAAAAGATATGCCAAGTGTGAAAATCAAAATCGCCTACAGGGATAAGGAAATAGAAAACCTTGTAAGTTTAGATAAAAATGGCCAAATGACTGGTCTTAACCCAGAGATAATAGATGCAAATAAGATTTTAGATTGGGATAAAACAGTCGTAGAATATTCATTCTCAGGACCACTCTACGAAAAAGTCCTATCAATAATGGGAAGAGGATAAGGAGATATTATGAAAATTAAAAAAGTATTTATAGCAAGTATCGCTCTAGCTTCTTTGGTTGCCTGTGGCGATAAAAAAGTTGATGAGAAAGCAAAAGAAGAAACAAAGCTAGAAGAAAAAGAAAGTCAAAATGAAGAAGAAAATTCTACTGAAGACGAAAGCTCAGATGGTGAGATAGCCAAGCTTAAAGAAGGCGAGGAATGGGTCGTGGATGGCCAGTGGAAGCTTGTGGTTAATTCTGTAAAAGTCCTTGAAGGAAGAAATGAATTTGTAGACAAGGACCCAGCAGAAGTCATATGTGTCGACTACTCCTATGAAAATTTAGGATTTGACAATAAAATTCAAGATTTATATCTCTTCCCATCTTCTGTAATTGATGAAAAGGGAGAGATGGCTGAAACATATTCGGCAGTTGAAGACTTAAAATACGCACAAGAAACACCAATAGGAGCAAAAACCGTGGGGGCCCAAGAAGCCTACGCCCTAAACAATGTGAGCGATGCTGTAAAAATCAACTTTGAACAATATGTAGAAACAGAAACAGGCGAGCTAATAAATTACAAGGCCACTATAGAAGCTAAGGTTCAAAAATAAAGGCAAGGCAAAGAAGGAGGAAAGTAGAATACTCTTTAAAACTTTGATATAAAATTGACTAGGTTTTAACCTTAAATAAAAAAATCATCGCCTTATTCAAGTAAGGTGATGATTTTTTTCTATTTATAAGGCCTTAATTATTTCAAAAAGTTCCTTGGCTGATTTTAGTGGGCCATCTGTTTCCATGCCCTCTACTCCAAGTTGGGTTTTGATTTGGCCAACTTTTTTATTGTTTTCATAAAGTTTGTTAAAGTAGGTTTCGATTAGCTTATCGCAAGTATCTTGCTTTTGATAAGGGCCAAATGGGTTGGCAAAGTAGGATTCTACTAGGCCTGTTTCTGTAGTTGTACCCTTGGCAAATCTAGCTCCTCTTTTAAAGATCTTTATTGCTTCTTTTTCGTCATCTAGGATTGAAATTGAGTCTTCACCCTTCTTTAGCTTATCGTAGTTATTTGCATAGAGGAAGAAGTCAACTTCGTAGCCTGCCATAATTTGGCTGTAGTCCGCAACTGGCATGATTAGCCTTGCATTTATCTTATCAGGGTTCATGAAGATGGACCTATCTATTTGCTTAAAGGCATAGCCAGCGTCTAGGTCGTCAAGCCTTACAAAGGCACCGATTTCAGTACCATAGGCCATTACCTTGTCGTCTTTTAGCCTAAATGTTCCCATGTCGTCGAAGATTACAGTCATGTCTTTGATGTAGTCTTTGGCGAGTGTTCTGAAAGCTTCGATAGATTCACTCTTTCCAGCACCAGAGTCACCTAGGATTACAACATTGGCTGATTTTCCATTTTGTAAAACTACATTCACTCCTGCTCCGTGGATTGGAAGGTAGGATTTTTTCATAGAGATGATATTTGAAAGTGTGAGGCACATCTTTTTTAGATAACCAAAGTAGTCTTTCTTGTCTGTATAGTTTACATAGCCAATTAATAGGCCGTTTTTATTTTCATAGAAAACATTTTGGTCCTTAGAATTTTCTCCACCAAATAAGTAAATTGCGTCTGGCCTCTTGGATTGGATTTCCTCCTCATCTGCTAAATCAAATAAGTTTGAAGCAGAGATGCCGTGGGTGATTAGGTCGTGGTGGAAGTAGATATATACTAGGTTGTCACCTACTTTTGCAGGATAACACAAAAATTCATCTGTATCTATATCTAGATCCTTTATTGGATTTTCGAAAACTTCTTCAAAGAAACCATCCCTTTTGTTGGACTTGGTGTAGGTTATATAAGGAGTTTCAATCATTACCTTGGTTATAAATGGAATTTCATTTAAAAACTGTAGGTCTTCTGGATAATCAATTTCAAAATTTTTGACAATTATTGAAGCGTTGGCTCCTGCTGGTACTTGCCTAAAGACCTTTGGAGTCTTGCCTGTGACAGAAAATTCTGCCTTTCTATATATATCAAGGATAAGGTCCTTGAAGTTGATGTTTGAAGAAAGGAAATTTTCAACTTCTATCCCCCTGTCATAGTCGGATTGCTCGATTATAGAATATCTTTCAAGTTTTCTCCAATAATCGTAGATGTCTTCAACAATTCTTATTAGGGCATCTCTTTCCTTGTCTAAATCATGGTACTTGTTAATCTTTTCAGAAATCTCATCAAGGCTCATTACAGTTAAGATTTTGGTAATATCCCTAATCTCTCCTGCAAGGATTTCTATATCGCTTGCCCTAAAAAATTTTTCTAGGTAGGTATAGATTCTTGTTTGGTTTTCCTTGTGGTAGGCTACAAAGGAGCAGATTACATCAAAGAATCCTTGGCTCCTTAATAAGTCATCTGTGTCATTAAAAAAGGCCTTTGAAAAGTTAATCACGGCCTTATTGTTTGATATACTTATATCTTTTTTCATATTAACCTCATTTTATTAATTCTTTTCTATAATAATACTTTACTACAATTTTAGACAAAAACTAATTGAATGAGGACCATATATATAAAAGTTCCAAAAGAAATTGAAAGAAATAGCTTTTTAAATTTTGCATGAAGGATAATAACCGTTGCGCTGGCTATTATTTCAGGAAGCCCATAGGGATAGACCATTAGGTTTATATTTCTGAGGGCAAAGACCACCAAGAGTGGCATGAGGGCAAAAGGAAGGTATTTTCCAAAGTATTTAACTAGGTCAGGAAGTTCTTTTCTAGAGAAAAAGAAAAATGGGGTGGACCTTATTAAAAAAGTTGTAAGTGATGATGCAAGCACGCATAGTAAAATCTTAGTCATTTTTTTCCTCGATTCTATTTCTTAGGCCATAGAGGCTAAGGGCGATTAATAGTAGGGCTGGGATCATAAAATTATTTGGCTTAAAGATTAATAGGGCAATGATTGATAGGGCAAGTCCTAATTTGAGCGGTTTGTGGTTTGGAGTTGAGAAATATTGCTCAACCAAAAGCACAAGGAAAAGTGCTGTAAGGACAAAATCCATTCCCATTGTATTAAAGCTAATTAGGCCTCCAAGGAGGGCGCCAATATAAGAAGCTAGGGCCCAAACCAGGTAATTAATAATTCCAATTGCAAGGAAAAAATCCGCCTTATTCACATCTGATGGTGGTTTTATAGATGTGTCAAGAGCAAAGGTTTCATCAGAAAGGGTTAGGATAAAAAGAAATTTTGATCTGGAATTTTTGTACTCCTTTAATAAACTTACCCCATAAAACATCATTCTGATATTAACCGATAAGGTTAAGATAATAATTGCAATAATAGATACATCAGATTTAAGCAGGGGGAGGATTACAAATTGCATGCTGCCAGCGTACATGGTAAGTGACATTATTGGTGCGAAAAGTGGATTAAAACCAGCTTGGCTAACCATAATGCCGTAGGTGATTCCCAAAAACATATAACCGATTATAACGGGTATAGTATAGGGGAAGGCTTTTTTAAATGCTTTTTTCATTGGCTTTCCTTTCTAACTGAATTTTTTTTGATTTGTATGTAGTATTTACATATACTTTACTTAGCACTTACAAGTGATTCAATAAATTACATATATTTTAACATATATTTTCAAAATGTAAAGGATAGTTTGAAATTAGGCATTTAACTTGTATAATATAGCAGGTTAAATTAGAAAAATGTCCCAAATTTTTATTAAATTGGATAGGAGAAATCATGAAAAACTATGACATTATTGTAGTAGGAGCAGGGGCTGCTGGAGCTTTTCTTGCTTATGAGCTTACAAAATTAGAAACTAAGAAAAAGGTCCTTGTAATTGATGGAGGCCGTAAGGTTCAAAATAGGACTTGCCCTATCACAGAAGGTAAGGTTGACCATTGTATAGGATGTAAACCATGTAATATCATGTACGGCTTTGGTGGTGCAGGTACCCTATCTGATGGTAAATACAATATCACAACTAATTTTGGTGGAGATCTTCACCGCTATGTTGGCGAGAAAAAAGCCATGGAACTTATGGAATATGTTGATAGCGTCCTAATGAGTTTTGATGGTGGGGACGATTTGGAATTATATAGCACAGATAAAAACGACCTTAAGACCAAATGTTTACGCCATGACCTCCATTTATTAGATGCAAAAGTCCGTCATTTTGGTACAGACAGAAACAAGATAATCTTACAAAAAATCTATGATTATGTGAAAGATACAGTAGATTTTGAATTTTCTACTATGGTGGAAGACGTTGATTATGAAAATGGAAAGTACATAGTTAAAACCAATAAGGGCGAGGAATTTTCTGCTGATGATTTAGTTCTTGCGGCAGGAAGGTCTGGATCTAAGTGGATAGGTGATGTTTGCGATAAGTTTGGCATCGAATCTAAGAGAAATAGGGTTGATATTGGGCTTAGGATAGAAGTGCCAGCTGAAGTCTTTAAACACATAACAGATGATGTTTATGAAGCTAAAATAATGTATCAAACCAAGCAATACAACGATATTGTAAGAACATTTTGCATGAATCCTTATGGCCACGTTGTAACAGAAAATACCAATGGAATTTTGACAGTAAATGGCCATTCCTTTACAGATCCAAAACTCCAATCACAAAATACCAACTTTGCTCTTTTGGTTACAAATAGGTTTACAGAGCCATTTAAAGATTCAAATGAATATGGTGAATCAATTGCAAAACTATCTAATATGCTGGGCGGAGGAGTCTTGATGCAAAGATTTGGTGACCTTGTAAAAGGCCGTCGTTCATCAGAAAGAAGGATGGAAAAATCTTTCACCAAGCCAACTATGAATGCAACTCCTGGTGACCTTTCTCTTGTTATGCCAAAAAGGCAGCTTGACGATATAATCGAGATGATCTACCAACTAGACAAGATTGCTCCAGGTATGGCAAATGACGATACACTTTTATACGGAATTGAAGTTAAGTTCTACAATTCAGAAATAGAAGTAGATGAAAAATTCGAATCAAAACAAAAGGGACTTTACTGCGTAGGCGACGGTTCAGGTGCGACTCACTCCTTATCCCAAGCCTCTGCGTGCGGTATTGAAGTTGCGAGGGTACTTGCTTAATGAAATACTTTTATGAACAGATAAAAAAAGAAGATGACATAGTTATGAGGGGTGTGATAAACACCCCAGATGACTTTGACGAAAATAAAAAATATCCAAGTGTAATAATTTTTCACGGTTTTGGTGGAGATAGGAATGGTAGTGTAAATTTCAGGATAAACCACGCCAAATACCTCACAGAAAGGGGCTATGTGGTCTTTAGGTTTGATTTTTCAGGTTCTGGTGAATCAGACGGGTCTTTTTATGACATGACTGTAAGTCGTGAAGAAAAAGAACTTGAAATGATCCATGACTTTGCTAAGATGAAATATTATGTAGATAAGGATAGGCTTTATTGGATTGGTCACTCTTTAGGCGGAGTTCTAGCAAGCCTTATGGCATACAAATTAAAACCAAGAGCCATGGCACTTTTAGCCCCTGCTAGCGATATGAATAACAAAGATTATTTGAAGGTCATGGCTAAAACTGTTTTTGAAGGAGAAGTTTCAGGCAAAACCAAGATAGAAAGCAACATGCCCTATGAAAGCTTAATTTCAAAAGTTAAAGAAGCGGATATAGGGGGAGTTAAAATTCATATAAATTTCCTAATAGATTTTATTGTAAAAGATATATATGGGTCAGCAAGCAAATATGAAGGAAATGTTTTAATCATAAGGGGTACAGATGATACTTTAGTATTTAGGGACTCTAATGAAAAACTAAGAGATTCCTATAAAAATGCCAGATATTTTGAAATTGAAGGGGCTGATCACTCCTTTACTAACGAAGATCAGAGGAAAATTCTTTACGAAATGTCCTATAAATTTTTTGAAGAAAATTAATTGCCACGAAAGTGGCTTTTCCTTTGCAAAAAAAGATGAAAAGAGTCAAAAATCAGTTATAATATCAGTATGGAAAAAATACTAATTACCACAAGCTTTGGTCTAGAAAGCCTGGTCAAGTTCCAACTAAGGGATATGGGATATAAAGACTATGAAGTAAGTGATGGATTGATTAGCCTAAAGGGCGATTTATCCGACTTAGCAAAATTAAATATAAACCTAAAACACGCTGATAGGGTCTATTTGGAAGTCGCAAGTTTTAAGGCCATGGAATTTGAAGAGCTTTTTGAAAATGTAAATAAAATTCCTTGGCAGGATATTTTAAATGAAGATAGCAACTTTACTGTAAATGCCAGATCTTATAAGTCAAAATTATTTTCACTAAGGTCGATTCAGTCCATAAGCGAAAAGGCTCTTATAGATAAGTTGAAAAATTACTATAAAAAAACTTTTTTTGAAAAATCAGCTGAGAGAGTTAATATCGAAATAATGATAGAGAAAAATATTGTCAAGGTCTGTTTAGACACATCTGGGGATGGCCTTCACAAAAGAGGCTACAGGGAAGGAACTGTCAAAGCTCCTCTTAGAGAAAACTTGGCAGCAGCTCTTGTTGACCTTTCTTTTTATAATCCAGACAGGTTTTTATTTGACGGATTTTGCGGGTCTGGGACAATTCTCATAGAAGCTGCAAGAATCGCTCGTAATATTGCACCTGGCATCGATAGGGACTTTGATTTTACAAGCTTTAAATTTATGGATCCCAAATATTTTAAGGATGCCAAAAAAGAAGCAATGGAGAGAATCGACTATTCCAAAAAGTTAAATATCCTAGGTTCAGATATATCAGGCAGGGCCATTTCGCTAGCCAAGCAAAACGCTATAAATGCGGGAGTTGGGGAAGATATTTCTTTCATAACCAGAGATTTTGGCTCAGTTGCCCTTGCTGATGACTATGGGGTTTTTATTTCAAACCCACCCTATGGAATGAGGCTATCAGACAATGATCTAGTTGATATTTATAAAAAAATCAACAATAAATTGGCAGGCCTTGATACCTGGTCACTTTATTTTATAACAGCTGACGAGAAATTTGATAGGACCTTTAAGAGAAAAATATCTAAGAAAAGAAAATTATACAATGGTGGCCAAAAGGTAGATTTTTACCAATATTTTGGCAAGAGACCAGATTGAGGAGGACGTCATAACAGAAGCAAACAACAAAAAGAAATCTAGGGCCCTAACCCTATTTATTCTTGTAATAATAGCACTTTATTTAATAGTTACAGTAATATTTACTTTTATAGCCCTACCAAATACCAAGGTAAACGGCAGGGATATTTCCTATGCCTCAAAAGATGAGGCTCTTAGAAAACCTGCTGAACCTTTTACAATCACTGTAGTAGGCAGGGATGAAAGAAAGGCAACAATTGACCTAAGGGAAATTGACTATAGTGCGAGTATTCCAAAATCTGCATCTATAGACCAAAATCCATTTAAATGGCCGCTTGCCTTTGCAAAAATAGCAAACGACGATTTTACATTTGATTATAATGTTAAATACGATGAAGCAAAGCTTGATAAAAACCTAAAAGGGCAGGCCTTATTGACCAATGTGAAAGAACCAGAAAATGCTAGGCTTAAGTACGAAAATGGAGCCTTTAAAATTTTTCCAGAAGTGATGGGAAATAAGGTTGACTTTGGAAAACTCTCAGCAAAAATTAAGGATGCAATCTATAACCACAAAGATGAAATTGTCCTTGATGACAATGATTATATAAATCCAACAGTTAAGAACAATTCCAAGGAACTTGCAGCCCTTCTTGAGGATGGCAAAACCATAGAAGGGATGAAAATAGGTTTTAACTTCAATGGTTTTGACTTTAAACTTGAAGGCGAAAAGCTAATTGATATGTTTGATACAGATAAGGGAAGTTTTGAGCTTAATTACGACAAGTTAACTTCCTATGTCAAAGAAATTGCAGATCAAACTGATACCTACGGAACAAATAGGACTTTTAATGCCACAGGCATTGGCAAAATCACTGTAAACCCAGGAGTTTACGGCTTTATACTTGATGTGCCAGGAACAGTTGATGCTGTATATGAATTAGTTAATGAAAGAAAATCTGGAAATATAGAGCCAGTTTACGAGAGAACTGGATTTAGGAGAGAAGCTGACGGATCTGATATAGGAAACACCTATGTAGAAGTGGACCTTTCCCGTCAATATATGTGGTTTTATTTGGATGGAGAAGTTGTTCTTGAAACTAATATTGTATCAGGTATGCCAAATACTACCAAGTGGGCAACCAATGTTGGAGTTGGTTCAATCCTTTCTAAAGCAGCTAACCAAACCCTAAGGGGAGATGGTTTTGATGGGTCAAGATATGAAACCCCTGTAAAATACTGGATGCCAATAGGTTGGGACGGAGAAGGCTTCCACGATGCACCTTGGAGAGGGGCTTTTGGTGGAGGAATTTATTTCTCAAACGGTAGCCACGGATGTTTAAATATGCCACCAGCTATGGCAGGAAGATTATTTGAACTTGCTCCTCACGGAACTCCAGTAGTAGTTTATGAATCAAGCACAAATTACAGCCCAGCAATGAGCTATTAGGATAAAAAATGATAAAAATAAAAAATGTAACTTATACCTATCCTGGTATAGACGAGGGTAGCCAGGGCAAGACTGCCCTTGATAATCTATCAATAGATATAAATAAGGGGGACTTTGTGGCAGTTTTAGGCCACAATGGTTCCGGAAAATCGACTTTGGGTAAGCTTTTAAATGCCCAAATCAAACCTACAAGTGGGGAAATTCTTGTAGATGATATTTCTTCTTCTACTGAAGGAAGTGAATGGGATATTAGGAAGAAATGTTCCATGGTTTTCCAAAACCCTGACAACCAGATGGTTGCAACTACAGTTGAAGAAGAAGTAGCCTTTGGTCCTGAAAACCTAAGGGTAGAACACCCTGAGTTAAGACAAAGAGTTGATAGGGCAATCGAACAGGTAGGCATGTCTAACTTTAAGCACAGAAACCCATCAAACCTATCAGGTGGACAAAAACAAAGAGTGTCAATAGCAGGTGTAATTGCCATGCTATCAGACTATATAATTTTTGACGAGCCGACAGCCATGCTAGATCCACAAGGTAGGAAGGATGTTATTGAGCTAATTAAAAGCTTAAACAAGGACTATGGCAAAACCATAATCTACATCACCCACTACATGGAAGAGGCTGTTCTTGCTGATAAAATTGTAGTTTTAGACAGAGGCAAGAAGGCTCTCGAAGGTAATAGTAGGGAAGTTTTTTCCCAAGTTAAGAAAATGAAAGAACTAGGCCTTACAGTTCCTCAAGTTACAGAAGTAGCCTACGGCCTAAGCCAAAAGGGAATAAAATTTGACAGGCTTCCTTTGACTGTCGAGGAGTTTTTAGAAAGCTTATGAAAATAGAGATAAAAAACGTTGACTATATCTACAACCAGGGCCTACCCAACGAGGTTTATGCCCTAAAAGATATAAATTTAGAAATAAATAGCAGGGAGATAATTGGTCTTATAGGTCAAACGGGATCTGGTAAATCAACACTAGTTCAGCTTTTAAATGGTCTTTTGATTCCAACAAATGGTGATGTTATAATTGACGGTATAAATTCTAAGGAAAAATCTAAGAGAAAGGCAGCCAGATTTAAGGTTGGTCTTGTTTTCCAATATCCAGAAAACCAATTATTTGAAGAAACCATTGCCAAGGACATTGCCTTTGGTCCAAAAAATATGGGCTTAAAGGAAGATGAAATTCACGCAAGAGTAAAGTCGGCCATGGAAAAAGTTGGCCTTGATTATGAAACCTATAAGGATGTTTCACCATTTGAAATTTCTGGTGGCCAGCAAAGAAGGGTGGCTGTAGCGGGGATTTTATCTATGAATCCAAAAGTTTTAGTCCTTGATGAACTAACAGCAGGCCTTGACCCAATAGGGCGCCAGGAAATTTTTAAGGAACTTATGAAAATCTACGAAGCTGATGATGAGCTAAGTATTGTCCTTGTTAGCCACTCTATGGAAGACGTGGCAGAATATGTGGACAGGGTCATAGTTATGAATGGCGGCAAGGTTTATTCAGATAAGTCTACCTTTGATACTTTCACATCAGTAGACCTTGATACTATTGGCCTTGATGTGCCACAGATAACTAAATTTATGAGAGCCTACAAAAAGAAAAATCCAGATGTGGATGAAAAAATCTACACAGTGGACGTTGCTATTAATGAATTATACAAACATTTAGGAGGCAAAAATGACTAATATATCCATAGGTCAATACCTTCCTTTTGATAGTTTTGTCCATAGGCTAGACCCAAGAGTTAAAATCATAGGGGTATTTTTATATATAATTACAATATTTTTTGTAAAAGATTTTATCACTTATATACCTTTTATAGTCCTCTTGATTGCCCTATTGGCCATAGCCAAGATTCCTTTTAAGGCTATTGTAAAGTCTTTAAAACCCTTGATATTTATTATTGTCTTGACAGGTGTAATTAACTTAGTCACAACACCAGGTAAGGAAATTTTCACAATTTGGAAATTTTCCATAACTGAAGAAGGTGTATTTAGGACTGCTTTCACAATCCTAAGGCTGGTTTTAATTATCCTTTCAACATCAGTTCTAACCTACACCACAAGCCCAATGGAATTAACATATGGTCTTGAAAAACTTTTCTCACCAATGAAAAGATTTGGTTTTCCAGCAGGGGAACTTGCAATGATGATTTCAATTTCCCTAAGATTTATACCAACCCTTTTTGATGAGGCAAACAAGATTAAGATGGCCCAAATGGCAAGGGGAGCGGACTTTGAATCTGGAAATATCTTTGATAGGGCAATGTCTATGATCCCACTTTTGGTACCACTTTTTATAAATGCCTTAAAAAGGTCTGGAGATCTTGCAACTGCTATGGAAGCGAGACTTTACAGGATTGGTGAAGAAAGAACAAAACTCAACGAGATTTACATGCACAGGACTGATTGGATTTCTATTATTGGTTTTACAATCTTTTGTGCCATTATAATTGTTTTATACTTCCTATGATAAAAAATGTATTGGTAAATTTGTGTTTTGACGGTAGGGACTTTAAGGGTTACCAATACCAGATAGACCAAAGAACAGTAGAAGAAGAGCTAAAGAAAGCTATCCAAGAGGTGACAGGCGAAGATAATAGGATTATAGCTTGCGGAAGGACAGATGCGGGAGTCCATGCGAGAAGTTTTTATGTAAATTTTCTCACAGCTTCTCATGTAAATCCAAAAGGTTTTGCCTACCATATCCAGCCATATCTTCCAGATGATATTTTGGCCTTATCTTCAGAAGAAGTAGGCCTTGGTTTTCATGCCAGGTTTTCTTGTAAGTCAAAAACTTATAAGTATGTAATCAACCAGGAAAAAAATCCACATCCTATTTATAGGACCTATATGGAAAATATAACCTACAAGCTTGATTATGATAAGCTAAACCAGGGGCTTCAGGTCCTTAAGGGTGACCATGATTTTAGGCTTTTTATGAAGGAAGATAAGGAACTTGAGATAAACACAAATAGAAGGATAGACGATTGTTATTTCAAAAGAGAAGAGAATACGCTAGAGATTTTCTTTAAGGCAGAATCCTTTCTCCATAATCAGGTGAGGATTATGACGGGAAGCTTGATTGAACTTGCCAGAGGGAAAATTTCTCTAGAAGATTTCAAGGCTTATTTTGACCCAGAGTCAAATGTGAGGGCAAATCCAGCCTTAAGTCCAGTTGGGCTTTACCTATGGGAGGTTGAATATTGATTGTAATAGATATTTTTAAGGAGCTAAAGGCTCTTATAATCTTAATATTTTGTGTTTTGTCAGTATTTCTTGTAAAAGAATCCTACATGACAATCCTCTTTGGGGTAATTTCTGTATTTCTTTTTGGACTTAGTTTTTACATCAGGGCCAATGATCTTTTAATAAGTAGAAATATTTTTTACCTAATAATTGCAAGTCTTAATGTATTTACTTTGCTTTTTGTGATACAATATTTAATACAAGGAGATGTATCTTCTAAACTTTTAGAAAAAGTTTTTAGTGTTTTCATAAAGAAAGACCAAACTATTTTATATATAGGATGGCTATTTGCCTTGACATCAGGACTTATAATATTAGAGAAACTAGGCGGTGGTAAGAGTGGACGATAAGAAAATAAAAATAGATGAAGAATTAATCGAAGAAAAACAAGAAAATAAGGAAAAGGCTAATAAGGAAAGCGAAAAGCCAAATCCTTTTAAGTGGCTTGAGGGAGTAAATAAGAGGAATTTGATTTTTGGCTTAGTTGGACTCGTCTTAATTATCCTTGTGATTTTTATGATTTCTTCAAAGAAAAATGCTTCAATCCAAAATGCAGCTACAACTAGTCAAATTGATGAAAACTCTTACAACCAGTCCCGTATTATGAGGGTTGATTTAAACAAGATAAAGTCAATTGACTTTGACCTTGGTTCATCAGATGTTAGAATCCAAAGATCCAATACCAATCCTTATATAGAATACACAGAGCTTTTTAGGGGCGAAGATAATGCCTACAGGCTTGATGTGAGCTTTGAGGAAGGAGTCCTTAAGCTTAAAAACAAGGTTGAGGGCAAGGAACTTTACATGAAGGATAAAATTCCGATAGTTAGGATTTTCCTTCCATCTGAGGGAGGTATAGAAGAAATCAAGGGCACCATAGGTGCTGGCGATGTCAAGATCGATGACCTTGAGGTGAAAAACTTTGACCTAAGGATTAAAAGCGGCAATATCAGTCTTAATAATGGATTTTTCCAAGGTTCTATCAGAAATGAATCAGGATCTATAAATCTAAACAAAAGTGAATTATCAAATACTAAGCTATCAACAGTCGCAGGTGATATTATTATCAAGGAATCAAAGCTAGGCAATAGGCTTGATTTTACCACATCTACAGGTGATATTTTGATTGATGCCAAGGATACCATTGATAATTACAATATAAACGCCTATCTTGAAGTTGGTAATTTTGTCCTAGGAAATATTTCTTACAGGAATATCACAGATGGTTACCTTTCAGACAATAAGGCCAAAAATAACATTGATCTTAGGACAAAAATTGGTGACATTGTCTTTAATAAGGGCGAAGGAGCCAAGGTTGAAAATCAGGAATACCTCACAAATGACTCTAAAGTCAAAGACGATGAAGAAAACGCCCTAGAGAGAAATGTAAAAAAGACTGAAAAAGAGAATAAGAAGCGCAAAGAAAAAGAAAAAGCAGAAGATGAAGAGGATTCAGAAAATATAGATGAAGAATCAGACGAATCTTCAGAAGAGGAAGAAGAAAATAATTAGGTCCTAGGGCTTAATTATTTTTTTTAGGAAAAATATGACAGAAAAAATTACGAGTAATTTAAAAAAATATTTCGGTTTTGACTCTTTTAGGAAGGGGCAAAGGGAAATTATAGAAAAAATCCTAGAGGGAAGAGATGTATTGGGAGTTTTGCCAACAGGAGGAGGCAAGTCTATTTGCTATCAGCTGCCAGCCCTTATGAAAGATGGGATTACTCTTGTAATCTCGCCCTTAATCAGCCTCATGAAAGACCAGGTCGATGCCCTAAGGGAAGATGGAATTGAGGCAAGTTTTATTAATTCAAGCCTTGATTTTGAAACTTATATCGATACTCTAAATGATGTGAGAATGGGAAAAATCAAACTTCTTTATATTTCTCCAGAAAGGCTAGATAATGAGTTTTTTAGGGACTTTTTGAGGGATATTAACCTATCTTTTGTGGCAGTTGATGAGGCCCATTGTATTTCCCAATGGGGCCACGACTTTAGGCCTTCCTATAAATTAATTGCTGACCTTTATAATATTATTGGACCTCATGTTCAAATAGCAGCCTTTACAGCCACAGCCACCAAAGAAGTTAGGGAAGATATCATAAATAATCTGGCCCTTAAAGATCCTTTTGTGAAAGTGACTGGTTTTGACAGGCCAAACTTAAAATTTATTGTAAGAAAACCAAAGGATAAGCTTAGATTTTTAAAAGCCTACCTGGAAGACCGCCAGGGAAAGTCAGGTATAATTTACGCTTCAACCAGAAATAGGGTTGACAAGCTCCAAAGGTATTTGGCAGCCGCAGGCTTTAGTGTGACCAAATACCACGCTGGTCTTAGTGAAGCTGAAAGGAAAAAGGCCCAGGAAGATTTTATTTTTGATAAAAAAGACCTAGTTGTAGCTACAAATGCCTTTGGTATGGGGATTGATAAGTCAAATGTGAACTTTGTTATCCATTATAATATGCCAAAAGATATGGAATCCTACTACCAGGAGGCAGGCCGTTCTGGCAGGGACGGAGAAGATTCTGATTGTATCCTTCTTTATTCTGCCCAAGATATTATTATAAATAAACACCTGATAAACCAAAGCAGTAACCTTGCCTACAGGAAAATCCAACTTGAAAAGCTTCAGACAATTATAAATTACGTCAACACCAATAAGTGCCTTAGGGCTTTTATCCTTGAATATTTTGGCCAAGATTATAAGGGGGACTGCGATTTTTGTTCCAATTGTTTGGATGATATTAAAAAAGAAGATAAGACTATCGATGCTCAAAAAATCCTATCCTGTATCTTTAGGCTCGACCAAAAGTACGGGATAAGTACAGTAGTTGACTGTCTTAAGGGGTCAAAAAATAAAAATGCCAGGGAGAAGGGACTTGAAAATATCTCTACCTATGGCATCATGAAAGAAAAATCCGCCGAAGAGATTAAAGACTTGATTGGAGTCTTGATTGCAGATGGCTATATCAAAGTCGTTGGCCTCGATTATCCAGTCCTTGCTCTTACAGAAAAATCCAAGGATATTTTATTTTCCAAGGTAAGGTTTTATGCAAGAAAGACCGAAGTTAAAAAATCCGTCAAACATAAAGAGCAAGATTTAGCCAGCCAAGCCGACCAAGCTCTGTTTGATAGGCTTAAGAAAGTTAGGCTTGATCTTTCAAAACTAAGAAAAATCCCACCTTTTATAATTTTTTCTGATCAATCCCTAAAGGACATGGCTATAAATAAGCCAAAAAACGAAGAAGAATTCCTGAGAATCAAGGGAGTCGGAGAGAAAAAACTCATCCAATATGGGGATATTTTCATAGCAGAAATCAAGGAATACCTCAGAGATAATTAAAAAATTAAACTTATAAAAATTTTCAAAGAAAAAGTGAGAAAAATTTTTAACTGCCAATAAGTTATTTTTATTTAACTATTGGAGCTGGTAATTTTCTCACTTTTTTTTTATTTTATAAGAGTTGGATTCCCTTGTTTGCAAGGGTTCTTCTTTGGTCGTCTGGCCAGTAGGATACTTGGACTTCACCGATGTGGGCTTTTTGTAAAAAGAACATACAAAGTCTTGATTGGCCTATACCACCACCTATGGTTTGTGGGAGCTTATCGTCAAGGAGCATCCTGTGGTAGTCGTATTTTAGTCTATCAAGGTTGCCAGATTGCTTTAATTGCTCATTTAGCCTAAAGCTATCGACTCTGATACCCATTGAGGAAAGCTCTAGGGCATCATCAAGGACTGGATTGTAGACGATTATATCACCATTTAAAAGCCAGTCATCATAGTCTGGAGCTCTGCCATCGTGTTTTTCACCATTTGATAAGAGGTCGCCAATTTGTAATAAGAATATTGAACCAAATTCTTTTACTGCAAGTCTTTCTCTTTCCTTGGCATCCTTATCTGGATACATATCAAGGAGTTCTTGACTGGTAATAAACCTAATTTGATCTTTTAAGAGTTTACTCCTTGTAGGTATAAGTCCGCAAAGATATTCATCAAGACTTTTCATTGTTCTGTAGATTGTTTCTACAGTTTGTTTAAGGTAGGTTTCGTTTCTATCGTACTTATCGATTATTTTTTCCCAATCCCATTGGTCTACATAAAATGAATGAGTATTGTCAGGCTCTTCGCAAGCTCTGATGGCATTCATATCTGTATATAAACCTTCATGGACTTTGAATTTATATTCCATAAGGGCATATCTCTTCCACTTGGCTAAGGAATGGACAATCTCCATTTCTTCATTATCAGCCTCTGGGAGATTGAAGGAAACAGGTTTCTCCACGCCATTTAGGTTGTCGTTAAGACCTGATTTTTTTGATACAAAAAGAGGTGCAGATACCCTTTTTAAATTTAAATTGTTGGCAAGGTTGATTTGAAAATAATCTTTTATTTCCTTTATTAAAACCTGAGTCCTGTAAAGGTCCTCATTTGACTTGTAAGCTTCTGGTATTACTAATTTCATTATTAATTCTCCATCTTCTATTTTTCGCTATTATTCTTCTATTTTACTTCTTTTATAGAAAAATAAAAATTGTATAAAACTAAAATTTTCTTTTGAAATTACCATAAAAAATAAGGCTTAGAAATAACTTGACTTAAGGGATTTTAACTGTATAACTTATCTAGAAATGGTAGAAATAAATTTTGGATTTATACATACTTATACTAGCCATTTCAAAAAGAACTAGGATAAATGAATAAGCTTGTCACCTGTAGGTGGCTTTTTCTTTGTCCAAAATAAAAAATAGGAGAGATAATGGAAAGTAAATTTAAAGAATTGTTTCAATTTGAAGGCAAAGTTTCTTTCAAAGAAGCCTTCCCACTAGCTTTACAACACGTAATCGCCATGATTGCCGGTTGTGTAGCTCCAGCTTTGATCTTTGCTGATGCAGCAGGCCTTAGCCACGCTGATAGCATTATCCTTGTCCAGATGGCGCTCATAGGTTCAGCCCTTACTTCATTTTTGATGCTTTATCCAATAGGGATTTTGGGTAGTAGATTACCTATGATTTATGGTGTAGCCTTCCCATATGTGCCAACCATGATTGCCCTTTGTGGTCAATTTGAATCACTAGGTCCTGCTGGTATTGTGGCCGTAGTTTTAGGAAGTCAATTAATAGGAGCTATTGTTTCTATAGTATTCGGCCTTGCACTTAAATACATAACACCATTTTTCCCACCACTTGTATCAGGAACTGTAGTTTTGGCTATAGGCCTTACCCTATATCCAGTTGCTATTACAAATATGGGTGGAGCAGGATCAGTTATGGCCCCAGGTTGGGGAGCATGGCAATATTGGCTTGTAGGTATAATCACCCTTCTTGTAAATGTTGGTCTTAACCATTTTGGCAAGGGCATTACCAAACTTGCTTCAGTATTATTTGCCATGGTTGTTGGCTATATCATAGCATTTTTCTTTGATATGGTAGACCTATCACCAGTTAGGGAAGCAGGTTGGTTATCAGTAGCAGCTCCACTTCACTTTGGCATAAAATTTGAACCATCAGCCATAATTTCCTTTGTAATCATCTTTATGGTTACATGTATAGAAGGAATTGGCGATATGTCATCAACCACCATCGGAGGAATGGATAGAAACCCAACAGATGATGAGCTCAGGGGAGGAATTGTAGGTTTTGGTGTGGCAAATGTTATAGGTGCCTTTATAGGATGTCTTCCAACAGCTACATTCTCACAAAACGTTGGCATCGTATCAGTAAATAAGGTTATTAATAGGAGAGTGTTTTTCCAAGCAGGTTTGATTATTCTAGTGGCAGGCTTTATGCCAAAAATATCTTCATTACTAACAACCATCCCAGCACCTGTAGTAGGTGGTGCAACCCTTTCAGTATTTGCAGCCATAACTATGAACGGAATTAGGATGATAACTGAACAGCCACTCACAGTGAGAAATACTTCTATAGTAGGAATCGCCATTGCTATTGGTTTTGGTTTTACAACTATAGTTACAACTGCTGAATCTGCAGGCATAACTTTTATGCCAGAAGCTCTTAAAAATGCAATCGGTGTATCACCAGTAGTCCTTGCGGCTCTCACATCAATTTTGATGAATGTAATGATTCCAGAAACAGATGCCGATAAGAGACAAGAAACAGTCCTTGATGAAGTAATAGCTGATTAAGAAAAATAATATTTTTTAGGCGAGGAAAACCTCGCCTTTTTTATGCTTTATTTTACATAAGTTTTACAAAGATTTAAAATCTTTTGAATAATGACCTAGTATCATAGACTTAAGTTAAAAAACTTAAGGAGATTAAAATGAAAATAACTAATAAGAAGATACTAGCAGCAACACTTTCACTTGGACTTATCCTTGCAGGATGTGGTAAAGATCAAAAGGCCGAAGAAAAGGAAGCTGAAACAACACAAACAGCAGAGGCACCAGCAGAAAAAGAGGCATCAACTGAAACAGCAAATCAAGAAGATTATGATTTCACAGTTGTATCTAGAGAAGAAGGTTCAGGTACAAGAGGTGCTTTCATAGAACTTGTTGGTCTTGAAGAAGAAGTTGATGGCTCTAAGGAAGATATGACAACCCAAGAAGCTATCGTACAAAACTCAACTAACGCTGTTATGCAAACAGTAAGCCAAGATGCTGAAGCTATAGGCTATATTTCCCTAGGATCCCTAAATGATACTGTAAAAGCTCTTAAAATCGAAGGCGTGGAAGCCACCGAAGAAAATATAGTAAATGGCACTTACAAAATTTCTCGCCCATTTAACCTAGCTTTCAAAGAAGCTGAAATAAATGACCTAGCCAAAGACTTTTTAAAATTCTGCCTATCAGAAGAAGCCCAAGCCCTCACCTTAGAAGAAGGCTATGTTCCACTAAAGGATACAGAGAAATATGAACCAGCTAAAGTATCTGGTACCCTCACAGTAGCTGGTTCTACATCTGTAACCCCACTTATGCAAAAAATGGCAGAAAAATACCAGGAACTTAACCCAGACGCCAAGATTGAAATCCAATCAACAGGTTCATCTGCTGGTATAGAAGCAGTAATCGACGGGGCAGCTGATATAGCTATGGCCTCAAGAGAATTAAAAGATGAAGAAAAAGACAAACTTGCCGTAGAAGTAATAGCAACTGACGGTATCGCAGTAGTTGTAAATCCAGCAAGCAAGGTAGAAGACCTAACAATGGACCAACTTAAACAAATCTTTAAGGGCGAGCTAAAAAGTACAAGCGAACTAGGAAAGTAAAATGGGAAAGATAAGAGAAAAAGTTGGCGAAATAATTTTTCTCTTGTCTGCAGTAATGTCCGTATTTCTGATACTACTTATAATCTTCTTCATATTTTCTGAAGGTGTAAAGTTTGTAAATGAATACGGACTTTTAAAATTCGTAACCGGCAAGGTTTGGAAACCAACTGCAGGCAATCCGAGATTTGGAATATATCCAATGATCATAGGATCTTTAATAGTAACCAGCTTATCAACATTAATAGCACTTCCATTTGGCCTTGCAATTTCAATATTTATGGCCTACTATGCAAAAAAATCCTACAAAGGCCTTAAAGCTCTGATGAACCTTATGGCAGCAATTCCATCAGTTGTATATGGCTTTTTTGCAATGATGGTCCTTGTGTCCCTAGTAAAAGATATTTTTCATGTAAAATCAGGTATGAATATGCTAACAGCTTCAATCCTCCTAGCCTTTATGATTTTGCCAACCATGGTAAATATTTCTGAAAACTCCTTAAGGCAAGTCCCTAAGACCTTCATGACAGGGTCTCTCGCCCTTGGGGCAACAAAGGAAGAAACTATCAGGAAAATCCTAGTGCCTTATGCCAGATCTGGTATATTTTCATCAATAATCCTTGCCATAGGTAGGGCCATAGGCGAGACCATGGCAGTTTATCTTGTAATAGGTAACCAACCAGTCATGCCATCTTCAATCTTAAAAGGCGCAAGGACCCTAACTACTAATATCGTCCTAGAAATGGGATATGCATCAGGTACCCATAGACAAGCCCTAATTGCCACAGGCATGGTTTTATTTGTCTTTATCCTAATAATAAATATTGGATTTAATATTATAAGATCTAAAACCGAAGAAAGATTATAGGAGATTTTTATGAGTAAATTTTATAAGGGGCTAATAATGGTTCTAACCCTCCTTGGCTATGCTATGGCGGGGATTATTATTGCCTATATTTTAATCAAGGGCATACCAAATATTAGCCCATCCTTATTTGAAATGAAATATACTACAGAAAATGTTTCCCTCATGCCTGCTCTTATAACAACCTTGATAACCATAGTTTTAACCTTGATAATTGCCCTTCCTGTAGGAATATTTACTGCAATTTATCTTTCAAACTATGCGAAAAATAAATTTCTTATAAAGTCCGTTAGGTTTTCAACTGAAATCCTATCATCAATTCCCTCTATTGTTTATGGTCTTTTTGGTTATTTGTTTTTTGTATCAGGGACAGGCTACGGCCTTGGTATGAAGTATTCCCTCCTAGCAGGATGTTTGACAGTGGCAATCATGGTCCTTCCAACCATAATAAGGACAACTGAGGAGGCGATTTTGACAGTTAACCCTCTACAAGCCCACGCCTCCCTTGCCCTTGGTGCCACAAAGATTCAAACGATTTTTAAGGTCATAATCCCTGATGCCATGGACGGGATTCTTGGAGGAATATTTTTATCAACAGGTAGGATTGTAGGCGAATCAGCCGCCCTAATTTTCACCATGGGGTCAAATACCGATATACCAAAGGGCTTATTTAAGTCTGCAAGGACTATGGCAGTTCACATGTACGTCCTTTCCTCAGAAGGTTTCCATGTTAATGAAGCCTACGCCACAGCAGTCCTCCTCCTAGTCTTTGTTGTCGTAATAAACTTTGTCTCAGCAAAGATTAGTAAAAAAATTGTAAAAGCTTAGGAGAAATAATGGATAATATAAAAGATAAGGGACATTTAGGAGACGACATCTTCAAAAAGGCCCAGCAAATAAATAAGAAAAATAAATCAATAATTGCCCAAAGAAATGTAGAAGATAAGGGTACTGCCATTCTTGTCAAAGACTTAGACCTATGGTATGGAGATTTCAAGGCCCTTAAGAAAATAAATATGGATATTAAAAAGGGCAAGGTGACTGCCTTCATAGGACCTTCTGGTTGTGGTAAGTCTACAACACTTAAGTGTTTTAATAGGATGAATGACCTTGTTGATTCGTGTAAAATAGAAGGTTTAATAGAAATAGAAGGAGCTGACATTTATAAAAAAGACGTGGATGTCGTAAGTCTACGTAGAAATGTCGGCATGGTCTTTCAAGCACCAAACCCTTTCTCTAAGTCAGTTTATGACAATATAACCTATGGGCCAAAACTTTCCGGTATCAAGGATAAGGACACCCTAGATGGGATTGTAGAAAATTCTCTAAAGGCTGCTGCAATTTGGGATGAGGTCAAGGATAAACTAAACCAAAACGCCTTGTCATTTTCAGGTGGCCAGCAACAAAGGATTTGTATAGCGAGAACCCTTTCAGTAAACCCAGAAATAATCTTAATGGACGAGCCTACAAGTGCCCTTGACCCTATATCCACATCTGCCATAGAGGATTTGATGGATCAATTAAAGGAAAAATACACCATTGTAATTGTAACCCACAATATGCAACAGGCAGCGAGGATTTCAGACGAAACAGCCTTCTTCCTTACAGGAGAGGTAATAGAGATGGATCAAACCAAAAAGATTTTTGAAGATCCAGCTGATAAGAGGACTGAAGATTACATTACAGGAAGGTTTGGATAATGAGAACTAGGTTTAATAGTGATTTGGGATCAATCAAGGATATGAGTAAGGAAGTAAGCCAATTAATCCTTATTTCCTATGACAGGATTGACCTATATCTTGATAATAAAAACGATGAAAATTTGGACCATGTCATAGAACTCTATGACGATATAAGAAGGGGAGCATCTGGGATAGAGAGGTTTTGCTTTGAGCTTTTGGCCCTCCAACAACCAGTAGCTAAAGATTTGAGATTATTGCAAATGGAAATAAAACTTGCCTCAACTTTCAAGAGAATAGCAAGCCACTTAAATTCCGTAGCAGAGATTTTAAAATCCTATGGTCTTTCTGAAAAAGAAATAGTTTTTCTTAAAAAATTTATCGAAAATGAAAAAAATATGCTAGAAGATGGTATAGAGGCCTTTATGACCAACAATAAGGATTTAGCCCTTACCACAATAGAAAAAGACCAAATAAATAACGACCTATTTATAGATGCCATTAACTTTGCGGCAGACGAAAATAAAAATGATATGATAGGTCCATTAGAATTATCGAATAAAATTTTACTTTTTAAATATTTTGAAAGGCTTGGCGATAGGCTCGCCAGGGTGGCAGACTTAGCAACGAGGTTATAATGATATATGTAGTTGAAGATGATAGGTCAATTAGAAATTTAGTATCCTATGCACTCACAGAAAAAGGCTATCAAGTAAAGACTTTTGAGGATGGTAGGTCAATAGTAAAGGAAATTAGGGAAAATCCCTGCGAACTTTTACTCTTAGACCTCATGCTTCCAGGCAAAGACGGAGTCACAATCCTAAAAGACCTTAGGGAATTTTCTGATATTCCTGTTATAATTCTTACAGCAAAAACTGATGAATTTGACAAGGTTTTGGGCCTTGAAAGTGGGGCTGATGATTATATAACTAAACCATTTTCTATCCTTGAACTCTTATCAAGGGTCAAGGCTATTTTGCGCCGAGTAAGCAAGGTTGATGCCGATCATCTTACCTACAAAAACCTAAGTATTAATACCAAAAAACGAACAGTCAAGGTTGATGGAGAAAAAATCGACCTTACTTACAAAGAATTTGAAATGCTAAACTTATTTATGGCTAACCTTGGCAATGTCATAACCAGGGAAGATTTCCTCCTAAAAATCTGGGGTTATGACTACCAGGGCGAAACCAGGACAGTTGACGTTCACATAGCAAGCCTAAGATCAAAGCTTAAAGAAGCTGGTTCTTACATTTCAACAGTAAGAAATCTAGGTTATAAATTTGGAGAGATATGAAAAAGCTAACTAAAAAATCATTGATTATTACAACAACCATAGCGACAATCCTTGCTGTGGTTGTTGGTTTTTATACAAGTGAATATAAACTTTGCCTTTTATTTTGGGCGTTTGTAATGGTTTTGTTGGTATCTTCTCACCTTTATATCGACAAAAGATTAGATACCTATGCCAAAGAGATTTCAAAATTTGATAAATACTACGACTTTGACCACATTGGCGAAGATTTTGAAGATGTCGGCAAGATTTACGGCAAGCTCCTTAACAAAAATATCAAACTTGAGAAAAATATTTCAATCCTAAAAAGGCAAATCAAAGAGCTAAAAAATATCACTTCCAATATGGAAGAAGGCTTTATAGTTTTTGATCCAAAGGGCGGGGTAGAACTCATGAATGATTCTGCCAAGGTTTTTCTAAATAAAGACGAGAAGGTTAGGCTTGATAAGCTTATTGACGATAAGGAATATAGGCTCGCCCTTAGGGAAGCTAGGATTTTATCCAGGTCAAAAAGCCTGGCCCTTGATGTAAATTCCTACCACCTAAAGATTTTCATCGATCCAATCTATGACGATGGCAACATGGGCTTTGTAGTAATTATCATTGATTATTCTGAAACTAGGAAGGCAGAGCTTATGAGAAGGGAATTTTCTGCCAATGTAACCCACGAACTAAAAAGCCCACTCACATCTATAAATGGCTATGCAGAGCTCATTGCTACAGGAATTGCAAAAAAAGAAGACGTTAAAAAATTTGCCCAGATAATTTTTGATGAGGGAAATAGGCTCCTTGAAATAATTGACGACATCCTAAGACTATCAAAACTTGATGAAAAAGGACTTGATATAGCCAAATCTTATCTTGATATTAAGGAAGAGATGGATATTATTATCGATAAGTTTAAGCATAATTCAGATAAGAAAAATATAAAAGTCGAAAATAATTTAGCTTCTTTCAGAGTTCACACAGTCAAATCTCTTTTTGTGGATCTTTTATCAAATATTTATGAAAATGCCATTAAATACAACAAGGAAGGCGGCTCTATTGAAATTTCTTCGATTCTTATAGATAGGTCGCTTAGGATTTTTATAAAAGATACTGGCATAGGAATTGCAAGTGCAGACATAAAAAGAGTCTTTGAGAGATTTTTTGTTGTTGATAAATCAAGAGACAGGAAGGTAAAATCAACAGGTCTTGGTCTTTCTATAGTAAAACACATCGCCGATACCCTTGGCTTTAAATTAGACATAGAAAGCAAGCTAGGAGAGGGTTCTACTTTTATAATAGAAGTACCAGTAGATGATTATATATAATTCATATTGAAATATTTCGTTATATTTGATACAATCATAGTAAGAATATAAAAAGGAGACTGAGATGAAGGTAACTATATGTTCATGTGCAAGATGTACAGCCCACGGTAATGAATACTTACACGATTCCGCTGAGCTTGTAAAGAAAGATGTTGAAATTGCTTATGAAGTAGATGGTCTTGGCGACGCGCCAGAAATCGAAATAGTTTATAAGAACATAATGGATGAAGTAGAAAATTCAAAAAGATTATCACCTATTTTAAAAATAGATGACGAGTACATAACCAAAGCTAAACCAGAAGTTCTTATGGAAAAAATGTATGCAACTATCAAAGTTGATAGGGATAAGAGAAGGCAAGAAGCCAATAAATAAGAAAAGATAAAGTTAGTTGAGGTTTTAAATGAAAGAATCGTACATAGATATTTTAAACATAAGAAGGATGGCCTTCGAGGCAATTGCGAAAATTGCCTATGAGAATAGGCCACTGACAGATATAGGCTTAGAAGTATATAATATCCTCCCTGGAGAAGAAGCATCTTACAGGGAAAATATCTTCAGGGAAAGAGCTGTAATGGGCGAAAGACTAAGGATGTGTATAGGTCTTGACGCAAGAACAGCTGACAAAACCGAAGCCATTACACAAGGTCTTGCTGATATGGATGCTGATAGGAGAATCTACCATCCACCATTAGTATCAGTTATCAAAATTGCCTGTGAGGCTTGCCCAGAAAATAAGGTTACAGTTACAGACCAATGCCACGCTTGTATTGGCCACCCATGTGTGAATGTCTGCCCAAAAAACGCAGTAGAATACACAGCTAAGGGTGCTATAATTGATCAAGAAAAATGTATCAAATGTGGCAAGTGCGTTGAAGCTTGCCCATACAATGCTATAAACCATCAAAAAAGACCTTGTGCCGAATCTTGTGGTGTAAAGGCGATTAAATCAGATGAATTAGGTCGTGCATCAATAGATGAAGATAAGTGTGTAGCTTGTGGTAGGTGTATAATAACCTGTCCATTTGGAGCTATATCAGACAAGGGAGAAATTTACCAATTAATCAAGTCTCTCCAATCAGATAGGAAGGTTTATGCTATAGTAGCCCCATCTTTTGTAGGCCAATTTGGTGCAAATGTAAGCCCAAAACAAATCAGGGAAGCTGTCAAAATGCTGGGCTTTGATGATATGATTGAAGTAGGTTTAGGTGCTGACCTTACTACAATGAATGAAGCACATGAATTCTTAGAATCTGTGCCAACAGGCAAAATACCATTTATGGGTACATCTTGCTGCTTCTCATGGAAATCAATGGTTAGAAAGAATTTCCCAGAAATCAACGACAAGATTTCAGAGTCATCTACACCTATGATTTACTCAGGCAAGCAAATGAAAAAACGTGATCCAAACTGCGAAGTAGTGTTCATAGGACCATGTATTTCTAAAAAGCTTGAAGCCCTTGAACCAGAAGTTGCAGAAGTTATTGACTTTGTAATTACCTACGAAGAGCTTTTAGGCATGCTCCTTGCTAAGGGTATAGAGCCAGCTGAAATAGAAGTAGAAGACGATATTATGGATGCTTCTCAAACTGGAAGGTACTACGCTGTAAGTGGTGGTGTTGCCCAAGCGGTTGAAAAGAGAATCCACGAAATCGACCCTGATGTAGTAGTAAATATGGAAAATGCAGAAGGCCTAGCTGACTGTGTGAAACTAGCTAGAATGGCAAAACTTGGCAAGATGAACGGCAAGCTAATCGAGGGAATGGCTTGTATGGGGGGCTGCGTTGGAGGCCCTGGTACAGTTGTTGATATTAGAAAATCAGCCAAGGCTGTAAAGGACTTTTCATCAGCATCAATCTTCAAATCACCAGCAGACAATACAAATATCCCAACAGAAGATAGACCAAACGACAGCGTTTTACAAAAATAAATAATATAGGGGAGCTATAAGCTCCTCTTTTTTGTGTGAAAATGTCCGAGTTTTTTTATATATTTGAAGTATCCTTGATACTGAAAATCGATTGCACAGTTTTATTTCGTATGATAAAATAAAATTAATATATTATTAACAATATTAGAATAAAAATGAGGTAAGTATGGTAAATAAAAAACTTCTAGCAATGCTTGAGGGATCAAAAAAATATTTGTATGTAAATTTACTTTTTCGCTATGTGTCCCTCTTTATGCAAATTGGAATAGTTTGCATATTTAGTCAGGTTATTTCCTTAGTATTTAGACAAAAGATAGGGGAGATTTCCCTAGTGAAAATCATCCTTTATGGGATTTTATTTTTGGCTATAAAACTTTTTTGCCAATATATGGTAACAAGAATTTCTTTTCACTCTACAAAATTTATTAAGGAAAAAATGAGAAAAATCATCTTTGAAAAACTCATGGACGATAGGATAGACTTTGAGGAAAAATTGCCAACATCTGCTATTTTGCAATTAGCTGTGGAGGGAGTAGACCAGTTGGAGATTTATTTCACATCCTATCTACCACAACTTTACTATTCCCTATCATCAGCCCTAATACTTTTTGCCTGTATTTCCTATATAAGCAAAACTGCGGCAATTACCCTTCTAATTTGCCTACCCCTAATCCCAGTTTCTATAATCCTAATCCAAAAAATTGCCAAAAAACTTTTGGGTTCTTATTGGACATCCTATATGAGCCTTGCTGATATATTTCTAGAAAATCTTGAGGGCCTTAATGAATTAAAATCTTACGGAGCTGATTCTTATAGGCAAGACTTGATGGATGATTTTGCCGAAAAATTTAGAAAAGCGACTATGAGAGTCCTAGTCATGCAGCTAAATTCAACATCCGTCATGGATATAATAGCCTATGGTGGAGCTGCCGCTGGTATCGGGGTTGCCCTTGTGGAATTTAGCCAAAGAGATATAAATATTTTTGGCCTTGTTTTTATAAGTCTTTTAGCTGCGGAATTTTTCCTTCCATTAAGACTTCTCGGATCATATTTCCATATAGCTATGAATGGTATTGCAGCTTCAAACAAACTCATGGTCCTAATTGATAGCCTTGATAGGGACTTGGGAAGAGAAAGCTTAGAAGGTGAAAAAATTGATCTTAGCTTTGATAATTTGAATTTCTCCTATGATGGTGGGAGACAAATCCTAGATAATATTAATATTGAAATAAAAAATGGAGAACTCGTTAGTCTTGTCGGCCTAAGTGGGTCTGGAAAATCAACAATAGCTAAGTTAATCAAGGACCCAGGCCTTTCCTTTGATGGAAAAATCCTCATAAATGGGCTTGAAAAAAATTCCTACGATCCAAAAAGCCTTAACAAAAAAATTATAAATGTAGATTTTGATGGCAAGGTCTTTAAGGGAAGCGTCAGGGAAAATTTGAAAATTGCAGGAGAAAATTTGACTGACGAGCAAATGCTAGATGCCTTAAAAAAGGTCAATTTATATGAATATTTCAAAGACCAGGCAAGCCTTGATACAGAGATTTTAGAAAATGCGTCAAACCTTTCTGGAGGTCAAAGACAGCGACTTGTCCTCGCCAGGGCCTTTTTGTTTGATGGGCTTTTGTATATTTTTGATGAGGCGACAAGCAATATTGACGGGCCAAACGAGGCAAAAATTATGGATATAATCCAAAAACTCGCCAAGAAAAAGGCAGTTTTAATCATTTCCCATAAGCTAATAAATTTAGTTAATAGCGATAGGATTTATTTCTTAGAAGACGGCAAAATTCAAATATCCGGCACCCACGCCTACCTATATGAAAATTCTAAGTCTTATAAAAACATCTTTGATAAACAAGAAGAGCTTTGCTCTTATGCAAAGGGGGTAAGCTATGAAAACTAGGAGATCTGGTCTTACAATAATGAAAAATATGATAGGCCTTGTTGGCGAATTAAAACCAGTTATGGCCATAGCCATCATTATAGGCAGCCTTGGCCACCTTTGTGCAAGTTTTGTAACAATTCTTGCAGGCTACGGGATTTTGTCGAATTATCAAAACGACGGAAAAACTATTTTTATAATCAAATTAATGGTGGTTTTTGCCATTCTAAGAGGGATTTTCCACTATATCGAGCAATATGCCAACCACTATTTGGCCTTCAAAATTTTAGCCAAAATCAGACACCTTGTCTTTAAAAAAATGAGGAGCCTCGCCCCAGCTAAACTAGCTGGCAAGGACAAGGGCAATCTCATAAGCTTGATTACATCAGATATAGAATTGCTAGAAGTTTTCTACGCCCACACAATTTCACCAATCGGAATTGCCATAACTTACTTAATTATAATGGAAATATTCCTAGGAAGTTTTTCTATCTACCAAGCCATCTTAGCCCTTTTAGCCTATGTTGCAATTGGCCTAATAAGCTCTATGATAATAGGCAGGAAAAATTCTAGCCTGGGCCTTGATCTTAGGAATAAAACTGGAGATTTAAACTCTTTTGTCCTTGAAACTATAAGAAATATGGATGAGGTTAAGCAATTTGACCTAAAAGATAGGCAGGTTTCTATCCTTAGGAAAAAATCTAGGAAATTAAGAACAACTGCCAACAAACTTGATCAAATAAGAGCAGGTTCCGAAGCCTTAATTGGAGGCCTTATCCTAGGATTTTCCTTTGCAATGCTTCTTTTATCACTCTTACTTTATAAAAATAATATCGTTGATCTAAAGGGCTTTATAATTCCAACCATAGCCATGTTTTCAAGCTTTGGTCCATTCGTTGCCCTTTCTAACCTTGGCAACATCCTCTCCCACACCCTTGCAAGTGGGGACAGGGTCCTAGATCTTTTAGAAGAAGAACCGATTGTTGACGAAGTTTTGGGAGATAATAACAAGGAAGATTTTGAATCTGCAGAAATAGACAAGATTTCCTTTGCCTATGAAAATGAAAAAATCCTCGAAGATTTTTCTTTGAATTTTGCAAAGGGCAAGATTTTTGGACTTTATGGCAAAAGTGGGTCTGGAAAATCAACTCTACTAAGACTTTTGATAAGATTTTGGGATGTGGACCAGGGAGAGATAAGAATAAATAACGAAAATATCAAGGAAATCCCAAGCGAAAAACTAAGAAAAATGCAAAGTCTTCTTGGCCAAGACACCTATATTTTCAATATCAGCCTAAAGGATAATATAAGACTTGCAAAACTTGATGCAACAGATACAGAAATAATAGAGGCGGCAAAAAAAGCTTCTATCCACGATTTTATAAGTTCCCTAAAAGACGGTTATGAAACCAGGGCTGGAGAATTAGGATCGACCTTATCAGCTGGGGAGAGACAGAGAATTGGCATAGCTAGAGCCTTTCTTCATGACTCTGACCTCATGCTTTTTGATGAACCAACAAGTAATCTCGATATTCTAAACGAAGCAAGCATCCTAAAATCAATCAAAAAAGAGAGCCAGGATAAGACAGTTATTCTCGTAAGCCACTCCCTATCAAGCTTATCTATAGCCGATGAGAAAATTCAAATCAAAGGAAAGAGAAATTCCTAAAACCATATATTTGTAAATGGGACATTTTTTAGATATAATATAGGAAAGTCTTTATAAGAGAGGAAATTTATGGGTCAAACTACTTTGATGCTCATGATAATAACCATCATCTCAAAGGTCTTCGGATTTTTAAGAGAAGGGGTGATGGCTTATTACATTGGAGCAGGTGATCTAAAAAGTGTATATACAACAGCCAACACCCTGCCTGTAGTTGTATCAAACTTCGTGGCAATGGGTATTATTTCAGGTTTTATACCTATATATAACAAAGCAAAAAACGAAGAGGGCGAGGAAGCCGCAGAGGAATTTACTTCAAATGTATTTAATATTTTGATGCGCTTTGCCCTTGGTGCGGTAATTTTTGGTATAGTTTTTGCAAGACCTTTTTCTAAAATCCTAAGCCCTGACCTTGAGGGGGAATGGCTAGACCTTGCGACAAACTACACAAGAATAATGATGTTTGCAGTCTTTGCCTATCTTTATTCTGCGATTTTTAGGGGATATCTAAACTTAAAGGGCAATTTCTTTGATCCTGCTATAACTGGGATCTTGATGAATATTGTCATTATAATTTTCACAGTCCTTACAGGTATCACAGGCAATCCTTATTTGTTGATTGTAGGAGCTCTTTTGGGAAATGTTTTGCAATACATCCTATTTCCAAAAGCCGTAAGACAAGCAGGCTATGAACACAAAAGAATTGTAGATATCCATAACAAGTATGTCAAAAGCCTGATGATTGTGGCAGTGCCAATAATTATCTCATCTGCCGCTGGCGAACTTTCTATAATTGCAGACAACTCTATGGCGTCTTACTTTTTCGGCAAGGCTGCCATTTCAAAATTGTTTTATTCAAAAACCATGCTCACCCTAATCACAGGAGTAATTACAGTTTCTGTCACAACAGCTATTTTCCCCAAAATTGCCCACCTGGGCCAGGCGGGAGAGATAGGAAAGATGAAATCATCAATCTCATCTGCTATTGTCACATCCATGAGCCTTGTAATTCCTGCCACCATCGGCATGATGGTCCTATCAGGACCAATAATTGAGCTTGTTTTTGAAAGAAGGGCCTTCACAAGCGAAGATACAATAATCGTTGCGAGCCTCTTGTCAGCCTACGCTCCTTATATCATTTTCCAATCCATTACAGATGTTGTGGATAGGGGATTCTATGCGGTTGGCGATAGCAAAACTCCAGTTATTATCGTTGTAATCCAACAAGTTTTGAATATCGTCTTAAACTTTGTTTTGATCAAGTATTTTGACATCAAGGGTCTAGCTTATGCAACAGTTGTCTCAACTGCCATTGGGTCAATGATGATGATTTATAAATTTAGGGATAATTTTGGGTCTTTTAATTTCAAATCGACCTTAATATCCCTAGGGAAAATCGCCCTAGCAACAGGTCTTATGGCCTTTTTGGCAGATGTCACATACACCATGCTCGCTGGTAAAATTTCCCATATAATCGCTCTTTTCGGAGCCATTATTGTGGCAGGCCTTGTTTATATTTTGCTAATTTTACTAGCCAGGATTCCAGAAGTCATGGACCTAGTTAACCAAATCTACCACAAGTTTTTTGACAAAAAAGAGGAATCAAAGAGGGTAGCAAAGAGAAATAGAAAAAATAGATACTAAAAAAGATGGCGAGAAATCTTGCCATCTTTTTATATTTTCATAATGGTATTTTTCATAAAAATCGAAACAATTTTGGAGAAATTTTCTAGACTCGTAATCCTACAAAAATCAGCCCCATAAATCAGTTTGCCATTTTCTATATCTTCATCTTCTCCTGTAAAGACACCCAATACAGAGATTTCCTCGTTTTTTATATTCCTAATCTCCTTGGCAGTATCCTTCACAGCCACATCCCCGACATACTGTTCCTTCTCAAGGAGTTTTACCGTATTTATATTGGCCTTTTCGTCATTTGGTCTCCCGTCTGAAAGGATTATTACAATGTGTTTTTCATTGTCCTTAGTCTTGTCAATTAATTCATTTAAAACCTTAAAGGCAAGTCCGTCCCTGTTTGATCCAGAGGCAAAATATTTGAAAATCTCCTTGTTGTTGTGTTTTTCGTTGTAATCCCTAAAAAGATTGAAAACAGTATGATCACGTAGAGTCGAAAAGGACATGACCCTAATAGGTATGCCCACTTCATCCATGGCATTTTCTATGATGTAGGCTTGGTTTGCGATAATTTCCTGCCTATTTCTCTGGCTGGCTGAGGAATCCAGAAGCAGATCGACCTTGAAAGTCGAAACGTCGTCATTTTCTACATTATCAAAAATATTAAAATCCTTAAGGACGCTGGCCTTCCGAGCCTTTGTAGAGTCTACAATCCCGTAGGCCTTAGATACTTCAGAAAAATCTTCGTAATTTGCTATAGAATTTTTAATAGTCTGGGCAAGTTCCTTGATGGAACGATTGTTGATGGCGAGATTTTTTTCAATATAATCCTTATTTTTCTCAAAAACCTCGTCCCTATTTTTCTTATAAAATTTTGCATTTGGACTATCTGTGTAAACTCCCTTGGTAAAATACAAAAATTTCCCAGAATGAACCCCGGTTGCGAGTTTTTTCTCAAGGGACTTGACCCTCATTTCCGGAAAAACCGACTTGCCATAGAAGTCTTCAATAAATTCATTTGTTCCATGGTAGCCTTCCTTATCAGCATTTAAGAGGATTAGGTGCCTATCCATATCCTTATTTTTTTCTTCTAGGTAGATATTTCCCGTAAACTCAGCCGAACCAATGTTAAACTGGTCCTTTATAAAGTCATCAGAAAAGTCGAAATCCTTGGCATCCTTCTTTGAATTTTTAAAGTCCTTGGGTTTTTTATCCTTAATCATCTCTTTAAGGAGGGATTCATTTTCCCTAGACTTTTCAAAAGTGAAATAGGTCTTAAAAACCCCGTTTAATTTCTCAATGAGTTTGCCTGTATCAAGTTCATAAATCTTAAAAATATCCCTATAAATTGTCCTGAAAAACGGACCCTCAGTGATAGGTTTGCCTAAGATTTGCCCATAATAGGCCTTTTCGATTTGCTCTTTTAAGTCGTCCGCCTCGTGGAAATTGTATTTTCTTAGGGCTTTTTTTGCAAAATCTTTCCTCAAAGAATCTATAACCAGATTGTCCTTGGCAAGACTCTTGTAGGCAATATCTTCCATCAAGAGATTGGCAATAAAGGAAAATTCTGGGAAAAAGGGACTTTCGGACCTCAAATATTCAAAATATGAATCCAAAACATCAAAATCAAAGGTCTTAATTACAAAACCCCTGGTCATATTTTTATAAACTTGGTCCATGGGATAGGATTTTTGGGGAAGAAAGTCGTATTTTTCCGCAAAATCCCAGATGATGTTATATTCTCTTATCTTGTCAAAATTCTCACTCATCAAAGACACTCTCGTCTATTTTTTCAGGAATTTTTGTCTTTATCAAATCAAGGACAAGGTCTCTTTCAAACTGGTCAAAAGACTTATTCACCAGACCCATTTTGATAGCGTCAAATGGATTAAGGCCGATTTTCATAGTTTCAATAGCCCCGATTAGGCCCCTAAGGTCCACAGATTTTGTTGAAATTTCATTGTTTTCGCTTTTTAATTGTAGAGAAATAAACATATCAATCAAAGCTTGTCTATATTTTTCCTTGAGGGTTGGGAAATTATCCTTAAGGAGCAAATCAAGATTGGCTTTGGTAATATTTGGCACATTTATAATCATAAACCTTGATGCCAAAGCCTCGTTAAGCTCACGAGTGCCAACATAACCGTAGTTCATAGTTCCAATAAATCTGGTGTTTGGATCGAGATTTATCTTGTCAAAACCAGATATATCAATAATTCTCCTGTGGTCAAGACTTGCGTGTAGGACAGAAATCGCCTCGTTTTTTGCCATATTGATCTCATCTAAAATCGCAAAACCACCATTAATAGCAGCTTCATAAATTGGCCCCTTCCTAAAAGTCACCTCACCATTTTTGAAAGTATCAGCTCCTATTAGGGAAGCAAAGTCAGTATTGACATGGAAGGAAACATTGTAAGTTGGTCTTTTAAAAAGATAGGAAAGGTTTGAAGCAAGGACGTTTTTGCCAGTCGCCTTAGCCCCTGTAAGGAGGATATTCTTCCCCGCCAAAAGGGCGGCAATTGCCTGTTCTAAGACATCTTTCCCATAGTATTTATACTCTGGCCTTATAATCCTGTCGTTATTTTCAAGGCCATTTTTTTGTCTATATTCTTCTAAAAGGGCAATCAAATTCTCATTAATGCCCTGGTCTTTTAAATAATTAATCATTTTTCACCTCGACCTTATTATACATTTTGGATAAAAAAATTCATTAAGGAGAAAAACCAATAATTTATAAAATTTTGTAAAAGCTTGCAATATACTTGAAATATCAAAGAAAAGTCTTCCTTTTATCCGCTTTATGATGTATAATTAAATAAGAAATGTCTATCTATAATAGTGAAATAAATAATTATAAATCTGATGTGAAAAAAAGGAGGATAAAATGAAAAAAATGAGAAAGTTTATGGCACTTTTGATAGCCACAGTCATGATGGCATCAAATATTGCCCCGGCTTTTGCGACTGGTCTAAGTGTAGATACAAGAGGAGATTATATAAATTCTCCACAACCAGTAGAACCAGCCAAGCCTAAGGAAAATGAAACATCAGCAGATCTTATAAAGAATCCTGACCAACCAAAGATATACACAATCAGGACAGATTTTAAGGTTAAACGTGGGGATGATTTAATCACAAGTTACCAGCCTTACATCGCTTCTGTTGGTGATGAAGATTACACCTACAAAAATGAAGAAGGCGATAAAAGAAAAACACTAACTGTTGAGGAAAAGGACAAAGTAAATAAGTCTGTGTATTATCCAGAACTTGATGGTTATACTAGTGCTACAACAATATCCCCTATCACTTATGACTTTATAAAAGATAAGGCTAAAAATAAGACTATCGAAGGTAGAAAGAAAGCAAGAAACCCTGAAAGCAATGGATATGAATATAAGGCAAATTGGGATTATATTTATAAACCAACTGAAAGTATAGTTAAAGTTAGACACCTCTTCCAAGACATAAAAGACAAAACAAAGTTTGGTCCTAAAGAAGGTGAGACTGAAATTAGGGAAACTTATCAAAAAGGCCTAACTGGAACTAGCTTAAAAATCCAACCCCTACCAGCAGACGATATAAAAGGATATGAGCCAGAAAGAATAAATGTTACAACCCAAGTTCCTGAAAATTCTAAAGATTTTTATGTTGAATTAAGGTATAAAATTGCTCATTATAATATAAATTTCGACACTGGTGAAGGTACACCTATACCAGCTCGTACTGTTTTTTATAATCAGGTAATTCCAAGTATCTTGCAATCAGAAATACCTAAGAAGGACGGAGGAATATTCCAAGGCTGGAAGCCATCTGTTGATTTAAAAACAAAGGCTGGAAAAGAATTTAAGGCAAATGAAATAATTACAGTTGGAACGGGCGGGGCTAACGAAAAACTTGATAATGATTTAATCATGCCAGCAAGTAATCTTACCTTCACAGCAGTTTGGAAGGACAAAGAAAAGGCAGACTACGCTGTCCAATTCTGGGCAGAAAAGGCAGACCACGCCGATGATGCAGGACTAGAAAAATACGACTATATCGGCACTCGTGTCTATAAACAAAAAGACACAGGTTCGAGACCGGACTTGGACAATGAACCTGTAAAAGACATCGTCTTTCCAGACCTAGACCAAGCTCGTCTAAATAAGATATGGGGCGGCGCAAGATTTAATCGTGGGAATGATCTTTATCTAAACAAGTTCTATGTTTACAATAAAGATTTAACAGGCAAAGAAAATGCGGACCCTGGAGATCCAAGTTTAGTTAAGTCTGTTGATTCAACAGGTAAGACTGTTTACAATATCTATTACGATAGACAAGTCTATGACCTATACTTCACGAAGTCTAATGCTCAACCTGCTGCAAATACCTTCTACCCTGAAATTTGGGGATATGATGAAGCTAAAGGCGAGGTAGTGAAGAAGGGCGGTCCCGGCAATCCTTACCACTACAAAGCGAGATTCAACCAGCTAATGCTTGGCTGGCCAAACGACGCAATGCAAACTAAGGGCTTTACCCCTGGCTATCAATCCTTTGGCTGGGGACCAAACTATAATACACCAAATTGGCCAGGTTACTTAGATACACCTCCTTATAGGTTAAATGCCGATGAGTTCTTAGACATGCCAAACTACATTAGGTGGGGCGGCTATACGAAAAAGATAGATAAGGGTGATGGATCAAGCATAGATTTAAATTGGTCCGATTATAAAATTCTTTCCTTTGGTATAAATCAGGCCGAAGGCTCTATGCCTCACCACATGGACTTTTGGATGGACGGCTTTAAGCCGGGTGAAACAATTATTCGCTACGACCTATACAGGTTTAAGGCAGATACCAATTCTGAATCTTATAGGCCTAAATACCCTAAGGTTCAAGGTTTTACTGGTAAGGGAGATAAAGAACCAGCGGAATTTCTTGATTCGGATGGCGTAGATGATAAAAACGACGAGCGTGCAGAAGTAACCCCATTCCCTACTAAGACCTATACAGCGTTGGGGGATGAACTTCCTCTAGGCAAGATGAAATTTATTAATTTCTTCTTTAGCGATATTGATGAATTTGGCGATCCATTGACTGATGAAGATGGTGAACCTTTAGTTAAACCATTTGAAAAAAATGGCTACCTTAAGTTTGAATACACTCGTAACAAGTATCAACTAAGGTTTAACAACGACCCATCAGTGATTAAGGGCGATAGTGAATTTAATAAAACAAACTCAATAGATACTTTCTACGAATTTCCACTAAAGGCCCTAAGCCCTGATGTGGATACGAAAGAAAGTTACAATACAGACAAACCTGCCAACTTATTGGATAATCCAGAAAAGCTACAAGAATTAAAGCTTACTGATTTAATATTTACAGATCCAAAAGATGGCAAATTAAAAGTTAAGAGACCAGACAATCTTTCAGACCAAATGGTCTTTAAGGGCTGGGCACTAGACCCTGCCGGTTCAAAGCTTATTTGGGAGAACCCAGGCGAGAAAATGCCTAACCACCCAGTCAACCTCTTTGCTAAGTGGGGCGAACCAGACTACAAGTGGAAGGTAACTTTCGACCCGAACGGTGGAAAGCTAAGCTCAATTGACGAAACAAAAGTAACTCAAAAACGCAAAACAATACAAGAAGGAGACATAGGTAAAGAAGAAAAAAATACCTATGCTAAAAAAGAAGCCAATGATGGCGACAAGCAAAACTTTACCGTTATCCAAAGGCAAAAGCTTGTAGAACCTATAGCACCTACAAAAAAAGGATACGACTTCCTCGGATGGGAATTTGTAAGGTATAAAAAAGATTCAAATGGAATAGAAACTAATGAAGTTGACACAACTTACTATGATAAATACAAAGTTCCAGAACTTTACGCCTTTGGAAATGATGTTGTATCAAATCTTTACCTTAAAGCCATCTGGATACCAGCTGAAACAACCGATGTGAAATCCTACCACCATTTCCTAGATGAAAATTATAAAGAATTAGATAACGAAGAAAAGGTATTGGATATTCAAACTTTAGAAGAAAAAAGAATAGGCTCTTACCTAGCAGTAGTAGGCAGCAGGCAAAATGCTGAAAGAATACTTGTTCCTAGAGATGAATGGGATGCACTTAAGAAACTAAACACTACTGAAATAGAAGGTTCTATGACCTATGAGGAATATACCGAACTTGATAAGGATAATCCTAGGGTAAACTCATACAGACAACAAATAAAAGTTGAGCCAGAAAAAATCAAGGATTCCAGCGGAAACCTAGTTGATAATCCTAAGGTTAAAAACAATGTCTTCCATTTCTTCTACAGACCTTTTAGGACTAGAAAGTACAAGGTTAATTATGTAAATGAGAAATATAAGAAAGATGTTGAGAAAAAATTAGCTACTATTAAAAATGAAACCCAAGGGAAATATAATAGTGTTAATGGCCGTGATGACCTTAATAATTATGAAAAAACAGAAGAATATAAAAATATACAAAAATCTAATAGAGAAGCTTTCCAAAAATTTATAGAACCTTATTCTATAATAAGCAAGGATAACGTAGAAAACGGCAAGCGTGATTTTGATGCTAGAAACTTTGTAGAAATACCTGGATGGAAACTTGTATCAAAACCTCAACAACAACTATTCTTTGATCATGATGATAAGACAGGCGCCTTCTTAGGTATCAATGAAAGTAATTTTGATGAGATTGTTTTCTATTATAAGGACGTAAGGGTAATTGAAGTTGATGTAAAGAAAGAACCACCAAAAGGTTATGTGAGAGTAACCTATAAGGCAGAAAAGGGTGGATCCTTTACTGATAAGGACGGAAAATCTGTAAAAGAACTCCACTACGATGTAATCAAGGGACTAAAATCGGATTACCTACCTGAACCAAAAGCTCTACAAGAAAACGAAACTAAAGAAGAAGGCAAGTACTACATCACTCCAGATGATGGTAAAAACTTCATAAAATGGGACGATGAACCTACTTTAAACCTAAACACCATAATAGATAAGGCGCATACCTTCAAAGCCTACTTTGATTGGTCAGGCTTGGTAGTTAAAGAACTTGTTAGAACAGAAGCCTTTAAAGATCCTCAAGGTAAATGGACAAATGACTTTGCACCTACAATTGAAGAACTTAAAAAACAAATTAAGTGGGTAAATAAAAACAATGAAGAAGTAGACCTACCTGCTGGCACTAAAGTTAAAATTGTAGATGAAAACGACCCTTCAAAAGAATTAACACAAGATGATATTGATAAAAAATTAGAGGAACTTAATAAGTCTGATACAGATGAACTAGTAAGGACAGTTAAATTTAAGGCCTTAGTTAAGTTTAAGGATGAAAAAGATACTAAGGAACTTGACATACCTGTGAAGGTTTATAAAAACGTCTACGAAGCCCTAACTGGCACCGAAAAACCACTATTCTTAAAAGAAGCTGAAAAGCTAGACGCTAAAGATGGAGGTTTAAAGGATATTACAGGGTCCTATGTAAAAGTAACAGTAAATCCGTCAGGCAAGCCTGGCAATAAGGATTCTAAAGTCTACTATGTAAATCCAAAGGCATGGGTGAATATACCAAAGATAGATATATCTAAAGATGCTAAAAAACTAGGCTTTACAAATTGGACAGCTGATAAGGAAGCACAAAATGAAGAAAGCAAAGAAAAAGGTAAGTTTGACTTTGCTAAACGTCATAAGTTTATAGAAGATACTGTCATATCCCCAAGCTTTTCTGAAGATGTAGTAGAACAAACAGATCCAAGTAAGAAACCAGATGTACCAGCAAACTTTGTTAAAGTAATTGTAACAACAAAAGAGGACGGTACTGAAAAAGCTAGCAATGAAAGTAAATTTGAAAGAACTTTCTGGGTCAACCCAGAAATCGAAGTAAGCCTACCTATTGTAAATCCAACAGGCAAGACTGAGATAGTTGACGGTAAACAAAAAGCCTGGACCTTTAATGGATGGAAATCAGATGAAAATCCAGAAAGAACTTGGACAGATTCAATCAAGGCACAATTTATAAATGAAACAACAATTTCAGCTAAATATGACCAAGTTAAATATATAATTCCATATGATCCAGATGAGCCAATTACAAGACCAGAAGGTTATGTGAGGGTTAAATTTGAAGCGGAAAAGGGTCTAACTTTAGAAAAGCCTAAGTACTACTATGTCAAGAAAAACTCAGGTGTAAAACTTTCTGATATTAAATCTGATCCTAAGATGGGATATCCTGAAGTTGTACCAAGCACTGGCTATAAATTTGCTAAGTGGGATAAGGGAGATGATACTCCTATAGATCAAGCTGATATAACAGTAACAGCTAAAGCTACAGGGCTTGGAAATGTTATTCCAGAGAAAAAAGAAGATGGAACTCCAAATGAAAAACCAGAAGGCTACAAGGAAGTTACATTTGTAGTTAAAACTGGTGACGAAGCCAAGGGATCTATAGATGGAGTTGTAAAATTCTATGTAAACCCAACTGAGTATGTCAAAATCAATCCACCAGCAACAAAGGCCAACACAGGTTTTGAATTTGGTGCTTGGGATAAGGATGCAACAATCCCTACAGTCTATGATAAGGATACAACAATCACAGGATCCTTTAATGGACTCAAAGATGTAGTTCCAAAGACAAATCCAGATGGTACAGAAAATAAAAAACCAGCTGGATACAAGAAAGTCGAATTTGTAATTGATCCAGCCACAGGCGGCAAGATTGTAGATAAAGAAGTTACAGTCTACTATGTAAATCCAGCTAAAGAAGTAACAATCCCACAACCAAAAACCAAAGCTGACACAGGCTACGTCTTTGAAAAGTGGGATCAAGATACTGTTACAACTCCTAAGAAATATGTTGATGACACTACAGTTAAAGGAAACTTCAAAAATCTTGAAGATATTATCCCATCAAATGATGGCAGTGGTAATAAAAATCCTAAACCAGAAGGCTATGTCACAGTCACTTTTGACAAGGGAGACTATGGTAAATCTATAACTGGACAAACTGTTTACTATGTAAATCCAAAGGCTAATAAAACATTAGCTGATATTACAGAAAAACCAATAGTTACTCCTACTACAGGTCATGAATTTGAAAAATGGGATAAGGTTGATAGTGAAGCTATAATAGAAGACATAACAGTTACTGCAAAATATAAAAACTTTGACGATGTTATTCCTGAAAAAAATGACCAAGGCCAACTCAATACGGTACCACTAGATTACATTAGGGTTATCTTTGATACAACTACTGAGGGAAAAATAAAAGGTACAAGTGAAACACAAAAGGTTGTTTTTGTAAAACCAAATACAGCTGTTGTATTAAAGGGATATGAACCAAAAGTTGAAGGAAATGCAGGAAATGTATTCTCTGGCTGGGACGTAAACTTAAGTAAATCTACTATTTACGATAATGGTGATAAAATCACAGCTCTGTATAATGACTTAGAAGATATTAGCACAACAGAAAAACCAGACTATGTCAAAGTTGAATTTAGAACAGATGATACAAAAGGAACCCTAAAAGGAAATACAAATCTTTGGGTTAAACCTGGTAAAGATATAACTTTACCAACCCCTGATGTTACACCTAAACCTGGTCATAAATTTAAAGAATGGGATAAGCCATTATCAGTTAAATTTAATGCTGGTGCTACAACATATGTAATAAATGCACAATATGATGATGCAAATAATATTATTCCAGAAAAAAATGATAACGGAACTACAAATCAAAAACCAGCAGGCTATGTGAAAGTTACCTTTAGAGCAGATGCTAATGGCAAGCTCGAAGGCAATAAAGAAGTAATAACATACTTTGTAAATCCTGATGCAGGAGTTAAGATTGTTGATACAGTAAAAGACCGTGATAAAGAGATTGCGGTTCCTAAGACTATTCCAGATTCAAACTATGTATTTGATAAGTGGTATGAAAGACTCGATAAAACAAATCCAATTAAGACTGAAAAAGAGTATGTAGCTAGATTCAAATCAGGAAAAATTACTCTAACCTATGATGCTAATGGAGGAAGTGGAACACCACCAGAACCTATCGAAGTGAGCTATGGCACAAAGGTAAGACTTGCATCTGCAGCTGGATTAAGTAAAAAAGATGCTAGCTTTAAAGGCTGGAAACTAGATGGAGATGATAAGATATATCAACCTGGTGACCTAGTAGAACTTAAAAAAGCTAGGACTGCCACAGCCCAATGGACAGATGATAAAAATATAATTCCATACAATCCAGATGAACCTATATCAAGACCAGATGACACTTATGTGAGGGTAAGCTTTAAGGCAGAAGATGGATTAAAATTAGAAAATGTCAAATATTACTATGTCAAGAAAAATGCAGGTATAAAACTTGGAAATCCTGCCCTTAAAAAACCAAAAATTAAAGAAGAAACTGGTTATAAGTTTGACAAATGGGATAAGGAAGATAGCCTTGAAATCGAAGCTGATGATATTGTAGTGACAGCAAAGGCAACAAAGCTTGACAATGTTATTCCAGAAAAAGATAAAAATGGAAATAACAATACTAAGCCAGAAGGCTACAAGGAAGTTACATTTGTAGTTAAAACTGAAGATGCAGCCAAGGGAGAAATTCAAGGGGTTGCAAAATTCTACGTAAAACCAAATGAATACCTAACAATAAACCCACCAAAAACAAAGGCAAACACAGGTTTTAAATTTGGAGCTTGGGATAAGGATGCAACAATCCCTACAGTCTATGATAAGGATATAACAATCACAGGATCCTTTAATGGACTCAAAGATGTAATTCCAAAGACAAAGACAGATGAATCTGAAAAACCAGCTGGCTATGTGACAGTTACATTTGAGATAAAACCAGCCACAGGCGGCAAAATTGTTGATGGGGAAACTAAGACTTACTTTGTAAAACCAAGTACAGAAGTAACTATTTCTCAACCAAAAACCCAAGCTGAGACAGGCTATGAATTTGAATCTTGGAATAAAGATACTACTAAGCCAAATATCTATACAGAGGACACAATAGTTAAGGGTTCTTTCAAAACTCTTAAAGATATTATCCCAGCAACAAAGAATGATGGAACAACAAACGCCAAACCAGAAGGCTATGTAAGAGTCACTTTTGACAAGGGCGACCATGGTAAATCTATAACTGGACAAACTGTTTATTATGTAAATCCAAAAGCTGGCAAGACTTTAGCTGACATTACAGAGAAGCCAATAGTAACACCAGATACTGGTTGGAAAGCTGATGGTTGGAATAAGGCAGAAAATGCTGAAATAAAAACTGACTTAAGTGTAAGTGCCAAATATACACCTATTGATGATGTAATCCAAAAGACAGCTGACGATGATAGGCAAAAGCCAGATGGTTATATCAAGGTCACCTTTGATACTACTAATAAGGGTAAGATTAAGAATACATCTATGATTACCAAAGCAGTATTCTTTGTAAATCCAAATAAGGCTATAGTATTAAAGGATAAGGCCCCTAAAGTAGTTGAAAAGACAGGATATACATTTGCTAGATGGGATACATCTATCGACCAGGCTATCCAGTATCAAGACGAAACAATTATTACAGCCCTTTATAACGAGCCAGGAGACATATCTACTACAGAAGTAGATGGTTTTGTGAAAGTTATATTTGATAAAGGTGCTAATGGGGACTTAGATGGAACCAAAGAATATTGGATTAGACCAGGAAAAGATATAAATATTCCTGCTCCAAAGGTAATTCCAAATGTGGGATATAAGCAAAATCCTGATAATCCTTGGGATAGATCATTAACAGTAAATGCTAGTAAAGGACAAGATCCTATAACAATTACTGCTAAATATGAAGCTCTTCATGATATCATTCCTCAAAAAAATACCGATGGTTCTGACAAACCAAATGGTTATGTAAAAGTAACTCTTGACTCAGACCACGGCAAGTTAGAAGGAGAAACAGTCTACTATGTAAACCCAACTAAAAAAGTAAAATTATATCCTAATATAAGCTTTAAGCCAGACCTGGGTTATACTACCAAAGGCGGAACTTGGAACGATGATAGAATAGATAAAGAAGCTATATATGATCAAGATGCAACTTTAAAATTCACATTCAAAGAACTTGATGATGTGATTCCATCTGTTGATGTTAATGGTGAGAATGTTCCAAAGCCAGATGGCTATGTACAAGTAAAACTTATACCAACAAACAATGCAACAGAAGAGACTAGGGAAGAGAAAGTTTATTGGGTTAATCCAACCAAGGAAGTTACCCTACCTAGCACTAATCCAACCGGCAAAGAAGTTGAATATAAAGGAAAAAATTATACATTTAATTTCAAGGGTTGGCAAGTAACAACGGGTGAAATCACTCCATTTATCGAAAAAGATAAACCTATCAAAAAGACCTTTACTCAAGATACAGAGATCACAGCTAAGTACAATGTCAATTACGAGAATTTGATAGCAGCTCCAAAGCCTAAAAAAGATGTGATTACTCCGATTGATACTGTTCCAGAAGCAAAGGATTTAATCGAAAATATACCAGAAAGTGCTAACGATCCACTACCAGATGGCACAAAGATAAAATATACAGATGATGGAGAGCCAAAGGTAAATAAGGAAGGCGAAACCATTGCCAAGGTTAAAATCGAATATCCAGGTGGAAAGACTGTTGTAGTTGAAGTGCCAATCACAGTTACTGACAATATCGTTGAGCAGTATGGTAAGGAAAAACCACCTGTGCCAGGTGATTATGTCGAAGTAATTGTAGATGCAACTAAAGATGCTACTAGCAACACCTACTTTAAGAGAACTTTCTGGGTGAAGAAGGGTGCTAAAGTTACTATTCCAGTACAAAAACCAAATGGAAAGACAAAGATAGATAATAATGGAGTAAAAACCTCTTACAGTTTTGATAAGTGGGTAGATGAAGAAAATAAAAAGTCATATGATAATGAAATCACAGATAAATTTACAAACAATGTAACTACAATAAAAGCCACCTATAAGGCTGGAGAAAACATTAAACCAGAACCTAAAAAGGTTATATATGTAGATAAGGGTAAGTATTCAGAACCAAATCCTAAAGATTTTATCAAAAATCACTATGATGATAATGATCCAAACAATAAGAAGAACCTTCCACCAGGAACTATGTATGGATTTAAGGAAGGAACAGAGCCTAAAACTGACCAAGTCGGAGACGGCAAAACAATTGTAGTTGTGACCTACCCTAACGGAGAAAAGAAGGAAGTAGAAGTTTCTTATAAGGTGATAGACGACGTAGTTGAGCAAGAACCAGGACAAGAAAGACCAAATGTTCCTGATAAGTATGTTGAGGTAAAGGTAGTAGCAACCGATAAGTCAAATGAAAACTACACCAGGACATTCTGGGTAAATCCTGATAATAAAGTTACCCTACCTATAGAAGAAAAAGACTATCCAACAGGTGCTGTTATAGAAAAAGGTGTAAGCAAATGGGTATTTACTGGATGGGATAGACCTTTAGATGGTAGATTTGTAGAAGAAACCACTATCGAAGCCAAGTACATTAAATATCAAAGCCCAGCCCCATTTGGAGTTAGCGATACTATTGTAACCTACCAAGGCAAAAAATTTGATAAGGTTGATTACAAAGACTACATCACAGCTATAACTGTTAAAGATGGCTCAGGTAATGAACAAAAGATTGAAAAAACTGACTTTGAAATCGATGATGTTCCAGATGGAATAACTGGAGAAGAAGAAATTGACGAAGGTCAAAACTTTAAAGAAAAAACTGTGACTGTCAAAATAAGGTTGACAGATGGCTCTAATATAGTGAAAGAAGTACCAGTTAATGTTAGGATTTACAGAAACCTAATCAAAGTTACTGATGATAGTGAGAGACCAGATGCTCCAGCAAATTATGTCCAAGTAGTAGTTGACCCTACTGATAGGAATGAAAATCCTAATAAGGAAATTTACTATGTAAACCCAGAAGTACAAGTTCAAATACCTGGTATGGAAATTAAACCAAATTCAGGCGTATTTAAGAACTGGACTGAGGGAAATAAGGTATTTGATTTCACTAAAAAATATCTATTTAGTGATGCCCTAACCTATATCAAGGCAAACTACTATGATGATGTGATTGAACAAGTTGGAGATAAGGTACCTGAAAAACCAGATGATTATGTAAAAGTGATTGTAAGGCGAGATGAAGGTTCAGATAATCCAAAAGAGGACATCTACTGGGTAGTTCCGAATAAGGAAGTAAAACTCCCAGAAGCTGACAGGGCAAGCAAAAAAGACAATGAATTTAATGGCTGGAAGTATGAAGAAGGTGAAGATAAAGATCATCTAACAGAAGATAAGGCCAAAAACTTTAAATTCTTTGATGCAAGCAGTCAGGTAAGTCATATATTTACTAATAAATTGACTGTAATCACTGCAAAATACAAACCATGTGGAACTTGTCCAAATCCAGGAGTAAATCCTCCAGGACCAGTTGACCCAGGCACTATCGTCCCAGATCCTGGCACACCAAATCCTAATGATCCAGATAATAATGACAATCCTGATAATAAGGATAATCCAGACAATAAGGACAATCCGGACAATAAGGATAATCCAAACAATAAGGACAATCCGGACAATAAGGATAATCCGGACAATAAGGATAAGCCAAGCAATAAGGATAACCCAACACAGGGCGATAAGACTGTAAGTATAATTCCAGAAATAAACCAGGAAAAGATTAAAGATACTTTAAATCAAACTGGCGTAAAAATTGGACAGACAGCAGAAAAAGTCTTCGATGCTGTTGGAGTGAAAGTATCCAGCGGAATAGCTTCTACAAAAGCTATAGTAAAAGAAGCTTTCAACCCTAGGACAGGAGTATTCACAAACTACGAAATCTACCTAGGATTGATGGCAGCATCAAGCGTCGGACTATTCTTTACAAGAGAAAAAAAGAATAAAGACGAAGACTAAGACTAAAAGATCGTAAGCTAAGGCTTGCGGTCTTTTTTTGTCTATGTAAGTTAAGACGAGCCTGGGGGGAGATAACTGGTAAATGAGAGGTCATTTATTCATAAGGCCTCTCGTCAAAGCTTCTCTCGCTACGCTTCGAGGTGGTCTGCCGCTCTCGGCCGCTTGGGCAATATTGCCCTCCAAGAGCCGTGCAGGCTTGCTTTTTCTGTCGAGACGGCGGCTGGGGGATTAGGAATATATTTCTTCCTTGACATAGTCCTAAATAAGACTATAATATTAATTACAAATAATTGTTTATTTATTTTAGAGAAAGAGGATTTATGAATTTTGAACTTGATCCAATGGTCTCTATTTTTTCTTTGCTGAGGTGTGCAAATGGCCTTAATAGGGAAAGGGCAAAGTTTTATGGTCTAAGTGATCTTGAGACTATTATCCTTATCCACATTGGCCATATGGCAAATCCTAACCAAAAAGATATTGCAGAAAAACTTGGGGCTCCCAAGCAGACTGTAAATAATATTATCAATAATCTCAAGGAAGATGGCCTGATTGACCTTATTCCAGACGAAAATGATAAGAGGATGAGGATTTTAAGCCTGACCGACAAGGGAGAAAAAATTAGGGATGAGAGATTAAAACCGATTAGCCAATCAAATAAGAGGATGTACGAGAAATTGGGCGATGAGAAGGCAAGGGAGATTAAAAATGCCCTTAAACTTCTTAACGACACAATTAGAGAAGATTTTATGAAGGAGGATGAATGGAAAGTATAAAGGAATTTTACAAGTCCTTTACCTATATCAAAAGGTACTTGGGAGAATTTAAAAAAAATAGAAATATTTCGAGGATTTATACCAGCCTTGAAACCATCTTAGAGCTTGCTATTCCAGCCATTATGGGCATGACCCTTAATGAAGCTGTCAAGGGCCAAGATCTGGGTCTTGCAATCAAATATGGACTATTGATGGTTGTATTATCATTAATTACCATGTTTTGTGGTATGCAGGCAACTAAGAATGCTGGTATTGCCTCATCTGGTATGGGCCGTAATGCAAGGCTTGCCCAGTTTGAAAATATCCAGCGCTTTTCTTTTGAAGATATAGATTATTTTGGGGTCCCTTCGCTTTTGACAAGGTTGTCGTCTGATACCCAACAGATTACTTTTTCAATGTTTGTTTCAACCAGATTTGTAATTAAGACAGTTGCAATGGCTATAGTGGCCTTTGTTTTGGCTCTTAAGTCGAGCCTAAAATTGTCTCTTATATTTTTGATAGCAGTGCCAATTTTGTTTGCCCTTTTGATGGGACTAACAACCTATGCTATCCCAAAATTTAGGAAGGCCCGCTACCAATATGACAAGCTCAACCTAGTTGTAGAGGAAAATCTTAAAAATATGCGTGTGATCAAAGCATTTTTTAGGAAAAAATACGAACTAGACAAGTTTGGCATCCAAAACCAAAAGATGTTTGAATACGCAGATGGATCTCAGGGGCCAATGTCTCTTGTATTTCCCCTTGCCAATGTAGTTTTATTTGCAACTTTTGTGGGCATCACCTATTTTGGTGGGATTGAAATCATCGAAGGCAGGCTCCAAGTTGGAGACCTTGTGGCATTTAATATGTACGCAACCATGCTTCTAGGCGCCTTTATCGGTATGTCCATGGTTTTAACCATGTTTATGTCAGCTTCGCCTGGTATTACTAGGGTTGTTGAAGTAATTAGCAGAAAGCCTTCTATGGATAATGATAAGAAAATCGAAGGCCTAAAATTAGAAGACGGATCAATTGATTTTGACAATGTTTCCTTTAAATATGAGGAAGATTCAGATTCCTACCAGCTTGAAGACATTAATCTTCACATCAAAAGTGGGGAGTCGATTGGTATTTTGGGACCAACAGGATCATCAAAATCAACACTTGTCCAGCTTATTCCAAGACTCTATGATATAAGCGAAGGGTCTCTAAAAGTAGGTGGACATTCGGTAGAAAAATATGACCTAAAAACCTTAAGAGATGATGTGGCAATTGTCCTTCAAAAAAATACCCTATTTTCAGGATCTATTGCAGATAACCTCAAGTGGGGAGATGATGAGGCTTCTATGGAAGAAATTGAGCTTGCAAGTAAGATTTCTCAGGCAGATGATTTTGTAAGAAATCGCCATGATGGCTATGAATCAGTCCTTGGCCAGGGCGGAACAGGCGTTTCTGGTGGGCAAAAACAAAGGCTAACTATTGCCAGAGCACTACTTAAAAAGCCAAAAATCCTTATTATGGATAACTCCACATCTGCAGTTGATACCAAGACAGAAACAGCCATTATCGATGGCATTAACAAATACAACAAGGATTTGACAAAGATAATTATTTCCCAGAGAGTATCTTCATTTAAATATGTGGACAGAATTATAGTTATGAACGAGGGCAAAATCGAAGCGATCGGATCTCACGACGAGCTTTATAAGACCAACAGGGTCTACAGGGAAACCGTTGATATACAAGAGCAAGGAGGTGGAGATAATGAATAATTCTTACAAAATGAATGACAAATCATATAGGAGAAAAGTTTCATTTTCGTCTATAGTAAGGTTCTTATCCTATCTTTTTGCTTATAGGTGGCAGATGATTTTGATTGTAGTCTGCGTAATAGTGTCAGCCCTCACCCAGATTTGGGGAGTAAATATGCTCCAGCCAATTATTGATAACTACATCTTAAAATCTGATGTGGGAGGCTTAAAGAGGGCAAGTCTACAAATGGGGGCAATTTACGCAGTTTCCGCCCTTACTTCCTTTATATATTCAAGGCTCATGGTCAGGGTTGGAGAAAGATCTATTAGGAATATCAGGGTAGAACTTTTTGACAAAGTACAAAAAATGCCAATAGGATTTTTTGACACCAACAAGCACGGTGAGATTATGTCAAGGTTTACTAACGACACAGACGTCCTAAGCCAGGCCTTGGCAAATACAGTCCCAACCATTGTAAGGGCCACAATCATGCTTGTGGGAACAATACTTGTCATGTTTAAATTAAGTTTTAATCTGACACTTACAATGCTTCTTGGTCTATTAATCTTAATTCCAATCCTATCTAGGATTATCTACAAGTCTTCGACATCCTTCAGGGAAGGCCAGGGATATATTTCAAGTTTGCAAGGATTTTCTGAGGAAACTTTGTCTGGACAAAAAGTTGTAAAAGTTTTTTCAAGAGAAGAAAAAATCCTCGACACTTTTAGAAATAAGACTGAAGAGGTGAGGATTGCCTTCACCCGTGCCAATACCTATGCTGGTAGGATGATGCCATTCTTGCTAAATATGGTAAATATTCTCTATGCTGCTATTACAGTTTATGGAGTCTATTTGACAATCCAGGGAGATATGACTGTGGGAGTTTTGGCAGCCTTTTTATCAAATATTAGGCAAATTCAAAATCCTATTGTGAATGTTAGCCAACAGGCCAACGCAGTTTTCCAAGCTATGGCAGGGGCTGATAGGATTTTTGAAATAATTGATATGCCAATACAAAAAGACACTGGTTTTATCGAACTAGTCCACGCTGTGGAAAATGCCGATGGATCTGTGACAGAATGTGACGCCCTAACAGGCCGCTATGCTTGGATGTGGGATGATGGCGATAGGAAACACTACAAGATGCTTGAAGGTAGACTTGAGTTTAAGAATGTAGACTTTTCTTATGACGGCAAAAACCAAATATTAAAGGATATATCATTCTACGCTAATCCTGGCGAAAAGATTGCCTTTGTTGGTTCAACCGGAGCAGGAAAGACTACAATTACCAACGTCATCACCAGGTTTTATGAAATTGACAATGGTTCTATAATGGTCGACGGAATTGACATAAGAGATATTAAAAAAGATGCCCTAAGGCGTGCTTTTGGTATGGTTCTCCAAGAAGTAAACCTCTTTACAGACACAATTGAGGGCAATATCAAGTATGGCAGACTAAGGGCAAGCGATGAAGAAGTCAAGGCTGCAGCTAGGCTTTCTGGTGCAGATTCCTTTATAAAAAGACTGCCAGAAAAATATGACACCGAAATCCACGGTGATGGCTCAAGCCTATCAGATGGACAAAACCAGCTGATTTCAATATCAAGGGCTGCTATCGCAGAACCTCCAATGCTTATACTTGACGAAGCGACCTCGTCCATTGATACTGCCACAGAAAAAGATGTTACAGAAGCGATGGATAAGCTAATGACAGGGTCAACTTCGATTGTAATAGCCCACAGGCTTTCAACTATCCAAAACTCTGACGTAATCATGGTTATGGAAGACGGCAGGATAATAGAACGTGGCAACCACGACAAATTAATAAAAGAAAAAGGCACCTACTGGCAACTTTATACCGGTAAGTTGGAACTAGATTAAATTACAACCTCTCATTCCTATTGTACTGACCCCCAAAAGTTGGACTTAAAAATCAACTAATGGAGGTCAGTTTTTTAATGGCAAAATACAGCACAGAA
>NZ_JBWPWE010000008.1:0-117132 GCF_056590475.1 Anaerococcus sp. C0059F3 | reverse complement strand
CAATATTTATCTGATAAAGATCTATATGAGATATTGGATTCTAAATATTCTTTTACTACTTTCATTTTGAATTCTGTACTATATTTTGCCATTTAAAAACTGACCTCCTTTAGTTAGTTTTTAGGTCTAACTTTTGGGGGTCAGTTCACTTTGCCTTTTATCTTATGAATTCTCATTTTGTTTTCTATTTAATTTCTTTTTTATTTCCCAGTTGCCTATATTTTTTAGGCCTTGCCTTGTACTTTTACCTTGCTTTTCTTTTTGAATTAAAACACTATTTCATTTTTTACCAGACTTTTATTTTAAATTTAATTTTCTCAAAAAATTCCAACAAAAAACCAGGATTTCTCCTGGTCTAAGTTACATTTTCACTACTTCTGGATATTCTTTGCCAAAGGTTTCGACGCTTGCTTTTTCTATTCTTACGTCTTCTTTTGGCCTATCTTGTCTGTTGGTTTTAGTCTCTGCTATCTTATCAACCACATCCATGCCCTCGATTACCTTGCCGAAACCAGCGTATTGACCATCTAGGTGTGGGCTATCTTGGTGCATTATAAAAAATTGGCTGCCGGCTGAATCTGGCATGAAAGATCTAGCCATAGAAAGGACTCCCCTTTCGTGTTTCAAATTATTTTCAAAACCATTTTGGCTAAATTCTCCCTTTATAGCATAGCCTGGACCACCCATACCTGTGCCCTCTGGATCGCCACCTTGGATCATAAAGTTTTTTATTACCCTATGAAAGATTAGGCCGTCGTAAAAGCCCTTATTTATTAAAGAAATAAAGTTATTTACAGTATTTGGGGCTATATCTGGGTAGAGTTCTGCCTTTATCTTATCTCCATTTTCCATCATGAAGGTTACTATTGGATTTTTGTCTGTCATACTTCCTCCTAGTTTTTAAATGAATGTACAGGGGCTGGGATAAATCCTCCCCTATTAATCATGATACTCGAATCTGACTCGCCTACATCTATTATAGGAGCATAGCCAAGAAGACCTCCAAATTCTACCTGGTCACCGACATCTTTGCCATGAACAGGGATAATCCTTACTGCTGTTGTTTTGTTATTTATCACCCCAAGGGCTGCCTCATCAGCAATCATGGCTGAAATGCTTGCCGCTGTGGTCTTTCCTGGAATGGCAATCATATCAAGACCAACAGAACAAACACAAGTCATAGCCTCAAGTTTATCAAAGGTAATCCAGCCTTTGCCGGCCGCTTCAATCATAGCTTCGTCTTCACTAACAGGAATGAAAGCACCAGAAAGTCCTCCAACCCTAGAGCTTGCCATGATTCCACCTTTTTTAACCGCATCATTTAGCATGGCAAGGGCAGCAATTGTGCCGTGGCCACCGACCTTGTCAATGCCGATTTCTTGCAAAATCCTTCCAACAGAATCGCCAATGGCAGGTGTTGGTGCAAGGGAAAGGTCAACTATACCAAAGTTTTTATTAAGCTTTTTACAAACTTCTTGGCAAACTAATTCACCCATCCTTGTGATTTTGAAAGCTGTTTTTTTGATTATTTCATAAATTTCATTGATTTTTAAATCTTCCTTATTAGAAATAGCAGCCTTAACTACGCCTGGTCCTGAAATACCAACGCTAATTACTGTATCAGCCTCGCCAACTCCATGGAAGGCACCAGCCATAAAAGGATTATCCTCAACAGCATTGGCAAAGACAACGAGTTTTGCACATCCAAAGGCATTGTCGGTATTAGCTGCCAATTCTTTAATAGTTTTCCCACAAAGGTCGGCTGCATCCATATTGATCCCAGCCTTGGTTGACCCAATATTTATCGAAGCACAAACAAGGTCTGTCTCCGCCAAAGCCCTAGGAATGGACCTAATTAAAATCTCATCAGCAGGGGTCATCCCCTTTTCAACTAGGGCAGAAAAACCACCTATAAAGTCGATCCCAATATCCTTTGCCGCCCTATCAAGGGTTTTGGCAAAAGGTGTGTAGTCATCAAGATCAGTCGCCGCTGCGATTAGGGAAATCGGAGTGACTGATATCCTATTATTTACAATAGGTACCCCGTAAATCTGAGAAATTTCCCCCGAAACTTTCAGAAAATCCTTGCTCTCCCTAATAAGCTTGTCATAAATCTTATCGCAAGCCTTTTTGTAATCAGGGTCGATACAGTCAAGAAGACTAATTCCCATGGTTAGGGTCCTGATATCGAGATTTTCCTCATCTAACATTTTTATAGTTTCTAAAATATTTGCCTTATCCATCTTAAATCCTATGCATCACGTCAAAAACTTCTTCGTTTTGAATCCTAATTTCAAGCTTAGTTTCCTCAGACAAGGCATTAAAACTTTTAGTAATTTCGCTAAAATCAGCATTTGCCTTGGTCAAATCAATATTGATCATAGCCACAAATTTATCTTCCATAATGGTTTGGCTCATGTCTAAAATATTGATATTGTACTTATATAAAACTTCTGTCACTTGGTAAATTATTCCCGGTCTATCATTTCCTATAATTGTAAGTATTGCTTTCATAAAATCCTCCATGATTATTGTACCACCAATTTATTATATTAATAGAATAAAGGAAGGTTTTCCCTTCTTTTTGATAAAATTTTCTCAAAAATTCCTATCTTCGATATTTTTTCACAAATTATTATAAATTTTGCCAACAAAAAAAGCTCAGAATTTCTGAGCTTGTATTTCTTAATACCAACCGTTTCTTTGCCAGAAAGCTTGGGCATTTTCCCATGAGCCGTATCTTTGAGCTACATAGTTATCTGCTGCTGCTTCTTGTTCTGCTGGGCTAGCGCCGTAACGAACTAGGGATGGGTTTAATTGGTATCTACCGTAATATCCGCCTCTTGGGTTGTAGGCTGTGTATGAACCACCTGATTCCCTTTGAGCTATCCATTCCTTAGCCCAGTTTGTTGAGCCTTGGTAAGATTGGTTATTGTTTTGTGCTGGCGCTTGTTGTTGAGCTGGCGCTTGTTGAGCCTTTTGAGCTGGGGCTTGTTTAGCTTGAGCTTGAGCGTTCTTTTCATTTATAGCTCTGAAAGTCTTAAGAAGGTTATTGTAAATATAGCCAACTTGGCCATCAACTTCTACTTTAACAAAACCATTTTTAGCAATTTCAAGAGCCTTAACTGGTGTAGCCTTATCTAAAACTTTGATTACTTCACTATCAAGGTTATCTTCTTTTCTAAAGTTTGTAGCAGAAACTACTTCTGTTTCTTCAAGAAGGTGGAAAAGATCAGCTGATACATAAGCATCCTTTCCTTCAAAGTCAATCTTTAACCAACCGTCTTTTTTATCTTTAACTTCGTATTCTTTGTTTTCATCGTCTATTAGGCCGATAATGTTATCGCCAAGTTTAGCTTCGCTTCTAACATTTACTCCATTTGCTTGATTTTTGTTAATTACAGCGCTTGCTGCGTCTGCCTTGTTAGCTCCAAAGCTAAAAGCCGATGGGATTACTAGGGCTGCCGCTAGGGCGTATTTTGTAAAAAATTTCATTTTGTCTCCTTAAATCTATATAAATTTCTTATTTTTAAATTTATGTCTCAATCTGTAATAATAGTTACAAATTGATAACAATTCCTTATTACGGTTTATAGTATAACTTTAAATTGTGTGGAAATTATGTAGATTTTGTCAATTCTTACAAATTGTTTACAATTTTATTCAAACCATTGATTACAAGCCTTTTCCTCTATGGCTTTCTCTCCTATTACAATGAATTTTGTTGAGATTTTTTTATCAAAGAAGATATTCTCGCTAATAGAAGACTTTTATAACTTGTTGCCAATTGTTACATTTGATTTCCAATTTGTAACTAATTTTGATTATCATTGGCATTTTTAAGTACAAAATAAACTTATTTCCTCAAAGAAAAGTCCCATAAATACAGATATATTTGCCCATATTTTTCATATGTAGTAAAATTTACTTAAGCTTATAAATAGAAAGAGAGACACTATGAAAACTGTATACATCTTATGCGGAGGACCATCGAGCGAGCATGATATTGCCCTAAGAAGCGCCCTTAACATAGTTAAAAACCTAAATAAAGAAAAGTACAACAAAAAAATCGTATATATAGATAAGGAAGGAAAATTTTCAGAAACTTTCACAACCTATGATCCAGTTGACGAATTTTCCCTAGTTAAAAAAATCGAAAAATCAAAACAAGCATCGATTGCAGACTTCCTTTTAGAAGTCTCTAAAGAGGACCTAGAGGATACAATCATCTTGCCAGTAGTTCATGGTACCTATGGCGAAGACGGCACTATCCAGGGCTTTTTAGACGCAGTAGGCCTTGCTTATATAGGAAACGGCCTCCTTTCCTCTGCTATTTGCATGGATAAGGTCACATCTAACGATATTTTCGAAAAATCAAAGCTAAAACAAGCCAAGTACAAGTATTGTTATAAGGAAGACTTTAACGACGAATTTATTGATGAATGTATAGCCTATGTCGGCCTTCCTCTAATTGTAAAACCATCTGCCAATGGGTCTTCTGTTGGAGTTTCAAGGGTTGAGACTAAGGAAGATTTCAAAAAAGCAGGCCTTGAAGCCCTTAAATATGACAGAAAACTTTTGGTAGAAGAATTAATCGTAGGCCAAGAAATAGAACTAGCTGTCCTTGGAGATTCTGATAATATAGATGTCTCTGACCCAGCAGCCTATATCACCGACCACGTATTTTTGGATTGGGATGCTAAGTATTTTTCAAAATCAACCAGAGAAGAGCTTCCTTATAAGATGGACGAAGATGACAAGAAAAAAGCCAAAGAATTTGCCAGGGCTTGCTACAAGGCAGCAGGATGCGAAGGTTTTGCCAGAGTTGATATCTTCTATGGCAAAGATAAAGAGTTTTACATCAACGAAATCAACACCTTCCCAGGCTTTACCCCTTCATCATTTTTTGCAAGGATGGCCATGGACCTATATAAGGTAGACTTTTCTAACATCCTTGATATGTTAATAGAAGATGGTTTTAGGAGATCTAACAATGATTGAAAAAACTTTAGGCCAAATCGCCCAAATGATTGGCGGAGACATATCTGATGAGAAATTTTCCGATATAAAAATTAAAGGGATTTCAACCGACTCAAGGACAATCGATCCAGGTGAGCTTTATATTCCCCTAGTTGGCGAAGTCTTTGACGGTAGGATTTTCATTAAAGAATGTGAAAGCAAGGGCGCCAAGGCCTTTTTCATAGATGATCCGGCAAAGATAAATAAAACTGTATCTATCCCTTATATAAAGGTCAAAGATACAAAAAAAGCCCTCCAAGACCTAGCTACAGCCTACAGGGACCAATTAACCTGCAAGGTCATTGCAATCACCGGTTCAAACGGCAAGACAACAACCAAGGACATTTTGCACAAGGTCTTGTCAGAAAAATATAAGACCCAAAAAACCTGTGGCAACCTCAACAACGAAATAGGAGTTCCAAAAACTGTCCTAAGCCTTGATACCGACACAGAAGTCGCAATAATAGAGCTTGGTACAGATAATTTTGGAGATATTTCCCTAACAAGTCGCATGGTTAAGCCACATATATCTATGATTACCAATATCGGAGATTCCCATCTTCATAACCTAAAATCAAGGTCAGGCATCCTAAAGGCCAAACTTGAAATCCTTGAAGGCATGGACGACGACGGAATTTTTATCTATAATATAGACGATCCGACCATGGAAAAAGAAGTTCCAACTTACCAAATCAAGCAAAAAGTCCTTTCTTTTGGAAGAAGCGATAAAGCGACTTTTAGGATCAATTTTGAAAAGTCAGGCCCAGCTAGTATCCGCTTCTCCCATGGAGATGACTTCTACCAAGTTCCACTCATGGGTGAGCATAATATCTACAACGCAGCCGCTGTTGTAATGATAAGTCAAATGCTTGGACTTGACAAAAAATCAATTGACAATGGCTTTGCCAAGGCAACATCAAGTCAAAACAGGACTGAACTTTTGGAATTTGATGGCTTTGACGTTTTGGATGATTCCTACAAGTCAAATCCCCAATCCCTCCTTGCAGGCCTTGAAACAGCCTACATGCTCGAAGGATACAAGAGAAAGATTGTCTGCCTTGCAGATATGCTTGAGCTTGGTGAAAATGAAGTTGACCTCCACCGCCAAGTAGGCAGGAAAATTGACAGCAAAAAAATAGACTATTGCCTATTTTATGGGCCACTAGCTAGGGAAATGTATGAGGCAAGCCTTGAAAATTTCCCTCCTAACAGGTCCCTTTACTTTGAACACAAGGATGAATTAATTGAGAAATTAAAATCTCTCGTCATCGGCGCTAGCCTCGTCTTTGTTAAAGGAAGCCACGGCATGCACATGGAAGAGATAATCGAAGCTATTAAGTATTTTAACATATGAAAGAGGTATCTATGATTTACACAGTAACCCTAAACCCTTCTATAGACTTGTTTGTAGAAGTAGACAAATTAAATCCTGGTTATAACAACAACATCAAAACCGAAAGGACCCTTCCAGGTGGTAAGGCAATCAACGTTTCAAGGATCCTTTCCCAACTAAAAATCCCAACAACAGCCACAGGTTTTCTTGGCTCCTACCAAGGACTTTTTATAAAAGATTGGCTAGAAAAAGAAGAAATCCTAGTAGACTTTGTAGAAATCAAAGAGTCTAACAGGATAAATATCAAAATTTTTGAAGACAAAAAAGAAACAGTAATCAACTTCCAAGGACCAACAATTTCCTCAGAAGAAGTCGAAGAACTCCTCTACTACCTATCAAGAGTTAGGGAAGGCGACACCATCATCTTTGGTGGATCAGTTCCACCAATGGAAAATGGCGAAGATTCAGACATCTACGACAGGATGGTAGAAATCGCCAAGGCCAACGGTGCTTACTTCATAGCTGACGTTCCAAGCCAATATTTAATGAATATGGTTGAAAGAGGCCCACTTCTTGTTAAACCAAACGGTGAAGACATCGAAGCTATCTACAAGGTTAAAATCGAAGATAAGATGGATTATATCCCTTACGGCAAGGACCTAATCAAAAAAGGCGCTAAATACGTTATAATTTCCTATGGCGAAGACGGATCAATGTTCTTTTCAAGAGACGGAGTCTATGCCGCAAAACCAGTAAAAGACGGCAAGGAAATAATCAACACCGTCGCTTGCAGGGATGCGATGATAGCTGGCTTTGTCGGCACCCTAGTGAGAGATAATGACCCAATCGAATCCTACATGGTCGCAGTTGCTGCAGCAAGTGCAACAGCCAAGGTCCTAGACCTACCAAGCAGGGATCAAATTCTGGAAGTCCTCCCACTTGTTGATATTGAAATTATAGAATAAATGCTAATAATTGCGCTTTGCAATAATCTAGGCCAAACAAAAAAATCTAAGAGCCTGAAAAGTTTTAAACATCTCGCAGAAGAAAAAAATATGCAGGATTTTTTATACGACTATAGGGACAAATTTTCTTCATTTGATTCCTACTGGCTTTTCGATCCCCACAAAGATACAGAATTAAAAAGAGAAAGCCTAGAAGATATAGAAAAATTTGCCCAAAGCCTATATGATTTTACAAAAAACCTAGACCTAGAAGAAGAAAATAAAATCATCGAAAAATATAACCTATCGCAAAGAAAAATAGAAACCTATGGCAAAAATCTAAAAGCCCTTGCAAGGCTTGCTATAGAAAAAAATATGACCCTAGCAGGCCTTGGAGATTAATCCAAGCTTGCTAGGGTCTTTTGCCATTTAAAAATCTCTTTTTTTATAAAAGTTAATGGAAAGTTTAATCGAAATTGTAAGAAAAAGGACAAGTAGAATACAAATCCCAATTATAAGCATCCTTTGATTTTCTAATACAAAGTTAAGGATTGGTCTAAAATCTTTTATAAAATATCCTCCAAGCATTCCTAAGATTCCAATTATAAGTATTGGTAAAAATCCAAAAGTCTTTGCTTTAGTATAGCCAGATTTAAAAAACATCGGATACTGAAAAGAAATAATTATCCCAAATAAAACAAAGTTCATTCCTAAATACATCAGAATATCAAGGTCTAATGGTATATTTTTTATTAGGGAAACTATAGTATATATCGAGAAGCCAAGTAGACTAGCCACTATAAAAATCAGACCAGCTAAGATATACCTACCTATAACTACCTTTTTGCTATCTATAGAAAAAATCTTATATAGGGCATCAATACCTGAATTTTCTCCTAGCAAAAATGGAGTAGATGAAAATATTACAGCAAAAGTCAATGTCATTGATAACATTACTACAGGAGTTTTATTAATAAAGGAATAAAAAAGACTTATACCTAATAGTATGATTAAATTTTTCAAAGTATAATAGGGTTTCATTGAGATTATATCCAATTTAATTTGCTTTCTGATATTCATTATATCCTCCCATAATAAATCATTATTTGATCAATGCTAGGCACTTCTGCCACCAAGTTCTCATCTTCCCTATAATCTTCTCTTAATACTAAAGCCTCAAAATTGACCTTAGATTTCTTTTGGCCATAAACTTTAAAGTTCTTTATCTTTTCAAAATCATCAAGACCACCTTTTATTAGTAAAAATTTGTCGTAAAACTCATCTTTTGGGCCTTCAAAAACGATTTTCCCCTGGTCTGTAAAGACAATATAATCGGCAATCCTATCTAAATCCTGGGTTATGTGAGTTGAAAACAAAACTGTATGGTCGGGATCTTCCATAAAGTCTAAAATCATATCCACAAGTTCATCCCTCATAGCAGGGTCAAGTCCGCTTGTAGGCTCATCTAGGATTAGGATTTTCGCCTGGTGAGAAAGGGCAATTGCAAGCATAAGTTTTATCTTCATTCCCCTTGATAATTCGCAAACTTTCTTCTCCTTTTCAAGTCCAAACTTATTAAGATATTCGTAATAGGTCTTGGCATCCCACCTATCATAGCCTATAGCCATGGCCTCACTAACTAGGTCCAAGGTCCAATCCTTGCCCAAAAATGAATCGTCCATTACAAGGCCCACATCTTGAAGATAGGTCAAATCATTAATTTTTTTACCATCTAGGAAAATTTCCCCATCGTAGTTTATAAGTGACAAGAGAGCCTTGATGGTGGTTGTCTTTCCCATTCCGTTTTTGCCAATAAAGCCAGTTACAAAGCCTTTTTTGATGGCAAAATCATTTGGGCCGAGCTGAAATTTGTCATAAGTTTTGCTAAGATTTTTTGCCATAATTTTATAAGTCATTAAAATCTCCTTCATACAAATATTCTAAAAGTTCAAATAAATCCTTCTTTTCCATTTCAATATCCCTTGAAATCTTGACCGAATCTAGGAGAGCCTCTTCGAGTTTTTTCTGTTTTTCCTCAAGCCTTAAATTGAGATCTTCCTTACCAACAAAGGTCCCCAAGCCCTGACGAGATTCGATAAATCCTTCATCTTCAAGCTCATCATAAGCCTTTTTGACAGTCAAAATCGAAATGGAAAGCTCACGGGCCATCGCCCTCACAGAAGGCAGTTTCTCCCCCGCCTTGAGATTTCCCTTCAAAACCTCATCTCTTATAGCATTTTTAATTTGTTCATAAATAGGGACAGCCGACCCATTTTTAATAATAATCTTCAATTTTCTCTCCTTCTTACATAACAGTATATAACAGTTTATAACACTTGTCAATAAAATTTATAAATAAAAAAATCCCCCCCCATCTATAAAGACGAGAGGAATCCTCTTATTTATCTGCTTCTATCAAATTTTTAAGCCCCTCAATTCCCACTCTTATTGCAAGGTCTGTATCGTGGATTACTGGGTTTGGGAGATTTTGTTTTTCTCTCTCTTGGTTGGCTACTACAAGGAAGCAAGATCCGACTCTCACTTTCAAAAAGCTTGCCACTACAAAGAGGGCTGCTGATTCCATTTCGCTGGCGAGGGTTCCTAGCCTTTTCCAGGCTTCCCACTTGTTTGTAAGTTCGTAGGAGACTGGCATGGTGTCCGCTTCGTGTTGGCCGTAGAAGGAGTCCTTGCATTGGACAACGCCCACATGGTCTTTTGCACCCAAGGCTTCTGCCCCTTTTTTTAAGGCACCTGTCACTCCAAAATCTGCCACAGCTGGAAATTCGATTGGGGCATACTCCTTGCTGGTTCCTTCCGCCCTGATGGCAGCTTGGGCTATTACTATGTCTCCGCTTTTTACATCTGTGTCAATCCCTCCGCATGTTCCGACTCTGACAAAGGTGTGGGCGCCGAGTTTGGCAAGCTCTGTCATGGCAATGGCTGCCGATGGGCCGCCTATGCCTGTAGATGTGACTGAAACTTTTTCCCCATTTAGAAATCCTGTATAGGTCACAAATTCACGCCTGTCGCCTACTTTTTTGGGATTTTCAAAATAGGCTGCGATTTTTTCGCACCTTTTTGGATCTCCCGGCAAGATTACGTATTTACCAATATCTTCTTCCTTTAAACCTATATGGTATTGTCTACCGTCGTCTGAATATTTCATATGCCCTCCATAAGATTTTCTATTAAGTCTGCCACAGAGCCCATGCTAAAATTACAGGCCTCTCTTACAGCCTCATTTGTGACATAGTCAAGAGTGTAGGAAAGTGGCGTATTTTTTAGAAAATCAATATCATTATAGTCGTCGCCTATGGCAATAATTTCTCCATCATAGAAATAAAAATCCTTGATAAAATCTATTCCTCTTTGTTTATTTATACCCTTTTTGACCACATCTATAACGCCTATGGAATAATGAAAATCAAAGTCTTCTGGGAAATGATTTGGTATTTGACTTTCAGAATAAATCGCCAGGGCTATTATCGGTTCATTTATATTTTTAAGATTATTTTCCTTGGCACTTTCAGTAAAAATCGCCATTTGATTAGGAATTTCTTTGCCATAAAAATTTAAAAAGTCCCTGGCCTTTGCTTTTGAAATAGTGGCCTTAAAGACTTCTTTTAATTTCCCATTTTCTTTTAGGAAAATGTGGCCACCGTTGTTGCAAATTACGGCATCAGGCTTGATTTTCCCTTCTATTAATGGAGCGAGACTTGCAAAGGACCTACCTGTCACAATAGCAAAAAGATTCCCAGCTTGCTGGAAATCTCTTATTGCTTTTATATCTTTTTGGGAAATCTTCCCGTCTATAAAAATTGTCCCGTCAAAGTCAGATGCCAATATCACTTTTCATCCTCTTCGATTTTGATATATTCTATGCCGTTTTTCTCTAATAATTCTACAGCATAGTCGTCCATCCTGTAGGCGTTTCTGTAGTAAATTTTTTTAATACCCGCTTGAATTAAGCTCTTTGTGCAGTTTAGGCAAGGAAAATGGGTTACGTAGCAAATTGTGTCTTTGACTGAAATTCCTTCCTTAGCACAGTACAAAATGGCGTTCATCTCGGCGTGAATGGTCGCTATGCAATGGCCATCCCTCATGGTATGGCCAATCTCATCGCAATGGGCATTGCCCTTGATTGATCCGTTATATCCGGTTGAAACTATCCTATTTTCGCTATTTACAAGGACACAACCAACATAGGCCCTGTCGCAAGTGCCTCGCATAGCAACAGTTTCTGCTAGTCTCATAAAATATTCATTCCAACTTAATCTATCTTTTGCCATAGCTCTCTCCTCTTAAAATTTAAGTCTTATCTTAAATAGGATATCAAATAACTTGTAAGATATCAAGAGTGAAAGGGCGTAGGCTAGGATTCTTAGGATAATATTCCCCTCTCCTGAGCTTATTAAACCAGCTATTATCACAAAGAGGATGGAAGTTAAGGATAAGATTCCTGCCCACTTGCAAATCTCTGATAAGGCCTTATTTTTAACCATGTAACCAGATCTTTCTGCAGAAGACCTGCCTATTAAGAAGTAGGTTCCAACAGCTATTATTAAGGCAACTACCAAACCAGCCCAAAGAGTTGATGTCTTATCAAAACTTGCATTTAAGAGTGATAGGAAGACCTGACTTGCTGGGCTTAAGGTTCCTTTAAAATCATAGTAGGCATCGTTGAAAGTTCCTGGATAGGTGTCGCCAAATATTCCCAAAAAGGAAAATATTATAAGTTTAAACCATTCTACAAAACCTATGGCAATTATAGAAAGTCCTATGTGGCCAAGGAAGTTTCCAGCTAAAAGTCCTAAGGATACGCCAACAAGAGATGCTGACACAAGGGAAATCATTGATTTCATAAGGAAGATTCCGATTTTTGCAAAACTTGCTATTTCTGAAAATACTGAGCCCTTAATTGTAATGGTCACCATTAGGATATTTATTATAAACAAGGCGAGTCCAAATACTAGGGCCACCCCTATTTTCATCAAAAATTCCCTTTTCTTTGACCAAGGAAGCATCCTGGTAAAGTCATAGTAGTTTAGGGATTCTTCGATAGATGTAAGTCCCATCGAGATTATCATTATAAAGACAAGAGATAGGGCCATGGAGCTTGTAATTTTTTCTGTCATGTCTGACTTGTAGTCATTAAGCTTTTCCATTCCCCACATAAATTCCTCATAGGTAGATTGTTTATCCCAAAGGTCGTCTTTGTTGAGTTTTTCCATATATTCTTCATCATAAGACCTTTCTTTCCTATATCTTAGCTTATACTTTTTGGCAAAAGCATCCGCAGTTTTTTCTGCATCTTTTAGATATTTTTCATCGATTTTTTGATCTTCCGGATAAGTTTTCTCCTCACCAAGATATTTTTCCATTGTTCTTACATTGTCTGTAATCCTAAAGGCGTCCAATTTTAAATTGCTCTTAACCCCAAGAGTGTTAAAAAGGGTGATGAAAAATCCGAAAAGGATAATCCAAATTGCATACCTCTTCCAAGTTAGTTTGAGTAGTTTCCCAAAATCTTTCATATTTCACCTCCAGCTTCCATATAGAAGTAGTCTTCTATCTTAAGGTCTAACATATCGTATTGGACAATCCCATCGTCTGATAAATACTCACTTAAGACCTTATCATCAGCCTTAATTAGGATAACCTTGACCCTGCCGAGAGATGATACAAGGACAGAATTATCTGCCAAAGCCTGTGGAAGTTTGTCTTTGACAACAACTTGGACCTTCCTAATATTTTTTGTATCTACACTTGTATTTTTAAGCCTGCCGTCCTTAGAAAGGTATAAAATCTCCTCGCAAATGCCTGTCAAATGGTCCAAATCGTGGCTTGAAGCAAGAACGGTTCTCCCTTCTTCCTTGGCATCTAGAATATAAGAAAGGATTAGTTTTTTATTTAAAACGTCCATCCCATCAAGGACCTCATCAACGAGGAGGATATCAGCCTTTGATGCAAGGATTGTGATTAATCCTAATAGGTTTTTTTGCCCCTTGGAGAGGTTTCTGATATTTTGGTTTGGATCAATTTCGTTTTTGTTTATTTCAGTAAAGAAATAATCACTGTCAAAGTTTTCATAGCTTATTTTGTAAAATTCTGGCAGGTCTTTTGCCTTATAAAAGCTAAAGTAATCAAACCTGTCTGGCAAAAATCCTATGTGGGAAATGAGTTTTGGATTTTCGCTTAATTTCTTCTTATCAAGAGTAAATTCGCCTGAGTCAGCCAAATATATCCCGCAAAGGATTTTAAGGAGGGTTGTCTTTCCTGACCCGTTCCTTCCGACAATGCCTGTTATTGTCCCTGGCATAAGGCTAAAAGACACGTCTTTTAGGACCTGGTTTTTGCCAAAGGCCTTGCTGATATTGTTAACTTCAAATAACATCTATCTCACCTTCTACTTTCTCATACAATTCGATGACTTCTTCCTTAGAAATCTTAAGGAAAATTGCTTGGGATAGGTCTTCTTCAAGCTTTTCAATAAATTCGTCTCTCTTTAGGTCGATTTTTTCGCTATTAAGCTCTATAACAGTCCCTATACCTGGTTGGGTTTTAATAATACCTTGGTTTGACAACTCTTTAAATGCCTTTGAAACTGTTGTTTGGTTTATCAAAAGTTCCTTGGATAATTCTCTTACAGATGGAAACTTATCCCCATTTTGAAGGTAGCCTGCCGCAATGGCGACCTTGGATTGCTCAACAATCTGCATATAAAGAGGAGTCTCTGAATTTGGATCTAATTTAAACATCTTAACTCCTTACTGTTTGGTCATACACCATACATCTTATTATCATTATATCAAGGATTGGTTTTTTGTCAAATAAAAAAAGGCCAGAATAATCTAGCCTTAATTAGCTTTATAAAATTTTTCCCAATTGTAATTACATCAGAGGAGCAAATGGTTTTAAGAGTTTTCCTACAATTTTTGTTGATGTTTTCATATTTATGACGTCTTCATCTGTCACAAGTTTAGAAACTTCAAAAAATTCGTCAAAGTCTTCTTTGATTGTTTCAAGACTTTTTGATTTATAGACCAAGACCCCACATTCAAAGTTTTGGTAAAGGGCTCTGTAGTCGAGGTTGATTGTGCCGACCACGCCTATTTCTCCATCGGCTAGCCATGTCTTTGAGTGGACAAATCCAGGAGTGTATTCATAAATTTTTACACCGTATTTTAGAAGTTCTGCATAATGATTTTTTGCCAAGGTAAAGGCGACTTTTTTGTCTGGTATATGAGGAATACAAAGCCTCACGTCGACTCCCTTTTTTGCCGCACTTTGAAGGGCAGAAATTATCTCGTCATCAACAATTAAATAAGGAGTCATGGCATAAACATAGTCCCTGGCGTTATTTACCATGTCTAGGTAAATATTTTTGCAAAGGCGTTCGTCGTCTGTAGGATTATCCGCAAAAGGAATGTAGTAGCCGTCTTCTTCCTGGGCAGTCACATATTCCAAATATGGTCCAAAATCTTCGATGACCTCGTCTTTTTTTGCAGCATTCCACATAGTCAAGAAAAGAACGGTTAGGCTTTCAACAGCCTCTCCCTCAACTCTCAAACCACAATCCTTCCAGTGGCCAAAACGCTCATACCTGTTGATATACTCATCAGCTAGGTTTATTCCACCGGTATAGCCAACCTTGCCGTCAACAACCATAACTTTCCTGTGGTCTCTGTTGTTTAGGTAGGTTGAAACAATTGGATACATTTTGGAAAAGACCCTAAATTTAATACCAAACTCTTCCATTTCATCTTCAAAATTTGAATGAAGCCTGGTAATAAGGTTTGATCCGTCGATTAAAAGCCTTACTTCAACGCCTTGGTTGACCTTTTCAACCAAAAGCTCAAGGATAGTCCCCCACATATAGCCGTAATCGAGAATAAAAAATTCCATGAAAATATATTCTTTGGCATTTTTAATATCTTCTATCATGGACTCAAACATATGGTCCCCGAGTTTGAAATATTGGGATGAGGTAGATTTATAAGCGGAGAATCCGCCGATGTTTTTAAGATAGGTAGAAAGATTGATAAACCTCTTATCCTTTGTCGCCATGAGTTCCTTATGAGTTAGGGACCTTTGGTGGTAAATCCTAGATTCCACTTCAAGGTCAATTACCCTCTTGTGTTCACGCCTGTAACCAATTTTAAAATATGCCATCCAAAAGGCAATAATAGCGAAGGTAGGCGCCACAAAGATAAAAAGAGACCAAGATAATTTCATATAAGGATTCATATCGTCAATATTTAGAATTACCATCATCATGATAAAACTTAGGATAGACGAACCTCCAAAGAGATAATATTGGTTGATGCCAAGGTACCTATAAAGGCTAATTAGGATAAATATTTGAAATAAAATCATAAAGGCAAAAAGTCCTGCCCTAGAGAATATCAGTGATCCCAAGCCCTTCTTAGTCTTCTTGACATATTTATTTTCTTTAATTTTATTAACAACATTTTTTGCTTGGTCGTTCATATTATTACTATACTTCTTTTAAGTTAGATATCTTTAAATATTTGACTTATTATTTCAAATCAATAGAATAATGCCAAGGAGTTTTAAATGAAAAATGTACTAATTCTAAATGACTTCGTATCCAAGGGGAAAATAGCCGGAAGGCTAATGGCACCAGTCCTTTCTTATATGGATTGTGAAGTTTTTTTGCTGCCAACAGCGATGATAGCAAACAACTTTTCCCTAGGTGGAAATGCTTTTTTTAATATAGATCCCTTTATCAAGGAAAGTCTTGCAAACTGGGAGAATTTAGGAATCAAATTTGACTTAATTTTTATTGGCTACATAGAAAACGCCAGCCAAAAAGAAATGATAAAAGATTTTATAAAAAATCTCGATTACAAACCAACCATTGTCTTTGACCCAATCATGGGCGATGACGGTGCCCTTTATCCAGGCCTTGATGAGACTAAGGTCGCAAATTACAAGGGTTTTGTAGATATAGCTGACATCATAATACCAAATGAGACTGAGGCAAAATTTCTAGACCTAGATATAAATAAGCTTACAAAAAATGGCAAGAAAATCATAGTAACATCCGCAAATAAGGACGGAAAACCAGCCGTTCTTTACTATGACGGCGAAGAAAATGCCATTTTCTATGATAAAAAAGACATCAAAGTCGGAGGTTCTGGCGATCTCTTTGACGGACTTTTTATAGGCTATCTTTTAAAAGATTTTGATATTCCAAAAGCAATCGAAAAAACTTGTCAGGATATAATTAAAATCATAGTTGCAAATGAAAAGAAAAATCCAGGTGCAATTGAGATAAATATTGAAAAATACCTGACTTTGATAGGAGCCTAGGATGGAAAGAAATAGGAAAACTTATTTTAAAAAATCCTTATCCATAGCTTGGCCGGCAGTCCTTGAATTTTTCTTTGTGTCAATAGCAGGCTTTATCGATACCTTCATGGTTTCAAGTTTAGGACCTGCGGCAATAGCTGCAATTGGTCTTACAATCCAGCCGAAGTTTTTGTCCTTGTCAGTCTTTTTTGCCATAAACGCTGCAGTTTCGGCTTTAATAGCCAGACGCCAAGGCGAAGGCAAAAGGGATAAGGCAAACGTGACCCTTACAACCGCCCTCTACATCATGGTGTTTTTTGTTATATTTGTAGACTTGTTGATGATACCCTTCGCAGGGAAAATCCTTGAACTTGCTGGATCAAACACAGAAACCCACAAATTGGCCTACGATTATTACATGATAATAATGATAGGACTAATCTTTAATGCCCTATCCATGCTCATAAATGCGGCTCACAGGGGCTGTGGCAACACTCAAATCGCCTTTATTTCAAATATGGTATCGTCAGTTGTAAATATCAGCCTAAACTTTTTGCTAATTGAAGGAAGGTTTGGCTTCCCAAGGATGGGAGTCAGAGGTGCAGCCCTTGCGACAGTCTTGGGAACTGTGGTCGCAACAATAATGTGCCTTATATCTTTAATCGATAAAAATTCTTATATGAATTTTAGGACCATGGCAAAAAATAAATTCAAATTCTCTATGGAAATTGCTGGAGAAATTAAAAACCTAGCCGTAAACCTCTTTGTGGAAAATATTTCAGCAAGGATTGGCTTTATGATTACAGCAATTACAGCCGCAAGGCTTGGTACAGAGGCCTTTGCCGCCCACAACGTCGGTATGAACCTTCTTGGCCTATCCTTCTCCTTTGGTGACGGTATGCAAGTGGCAGCCATTGCCCTTACAGGAAACGCCCTAGGAGCAGGCCATAAGGACGAAGCCCTCAAACTCGGCAAGTCTTGCCAAGAATTAGGCTTTATATTTTCGGTAATAATATCGTTAATAATGATATTTTTCGGCAGAAATATATTTTCTATATTTTTTTATGAAAATCATATACTGGACATGGGCGTTCTAATTTCAAGGTTTCTGACAATTATTGTCCTCCTACAAATCTCACAAGTTATATATGGGGGTTGCTTAAGAGCCGCAGGTGATGTAAAATATACGTTAGGAGTTGCACTCGTGTCTGTAACCTTTATCAGATCCATAGTAACTCTTATCTGTGTCAATGTCCTAAACCTAGGACTTGCCGGTATCTGGATTGGTATCCTATCTGACCAGGCATCAAGATTTTTGAGTTTAAGACACAGATTTAATTTAGGAGAATGGGTACACAAGAAAATATAGGAGGGTACTATGAAAAAATTATTTTCTCTATTAGCTCTAGCATTAGTGCTAAGCGCATGTGGTAACTCAGCTGACAAAAAAGCAGAAGAACCAACAGAAACAACTACTAAAACAGAAGCTCCAGCTGAAGAAAAAGCTGAAGAAAAAGTTGAAGATGCAAAAGATGCTCAAGAAGATGCTGACAAAGCAGAAGATGAAGCAAAAGATGCAGCTAAAGATGCAGCTGAAGAAAAAGTAGAAAAAGAAACAGAATCAAAAGACAAAGGAAATAACTAATAGTAATTTCACTAAGTCAGAAAGCCACTCTTACGGGTGGCTTTTAAATTTCTTCTATGGTATAATAAACTTGTATTTGGGGAATTAGCTCAGCTGGGAGAGCGCTTGGCTGGCAGCCAAGAGGTCAGGGGTTCAAGTCCCCTATTCTCCACCAAATAGCAAAAACCGAGGCTTTGGCCTCGGATTTTTTTGTCTTATAAATTTATGATATAATATTATTATCCCCGATAGAAAGGGGGTGATGCCCTATGGGGGAAATACTCATGATAATTTTATCATCATTTGTATTACCTTTGCTAGCTAATATTCTTTTTGAATTATGGAAAGAAAAACGTAGCAAAGACAAAAAGCAGGACTGACACTCCTGCTTTTTTGATGCCCCATTTCTGGGAAATACTCTTCATTTGTATCACAAAGTTTGAAAGCTTTGTGGCTTTTTTGGCTGGATAAGAGGTGGCTTCTCTTACTCAAATTATATACTAATTTCCCTAATTTTTCAAGTTCAATCAATTATACCACACTATCTTATATTGGGGTATGTTTATATAAGAGGAGAATCTTATGGATATGGAAAAGATAATAAAAATTGATGATGATTTAAAAAGAAATGAAGAGCTCTATAAGCTTTTTGATGAAGAAAAGCGTCTTAAATCAAGGACTGGACTTATTGAGAAAAACACTACCCAAAGGGAAATAGATAAATTAATAAATGCAAATTCTACAGTTCTTGACATCGGGGCTGGGACTGGAGTTTATACAATCCATCTTGCCCCTAAAGTTAAAGAAGTTACTGCCTTTGAGCCATCTAGTTCAAATTTTAAGACCTTAGAGCAAAAAACAAAAGAATTTTCAAATATAAAGTCCTATAATATGTCATCTTTCGACCTAAAAGATTTACAAGCAAATTATTTTGACCTAGTCTTAATCTTCGGACCCATGTACCATCTCTCTGATGAAAAAGACAGAAAGGACGTACTAAAAGAAGCCAAAAGAGTCTGCAAGGATGGTGGCCACATCTTAATTTCCTTTATAAATCACGATATGGTTTTAATTAGCGAAACAATAAACTTTAACACAGATATTTTTTCAGGACCTAGCTATAATATTGAAAAACAAAGGTTAATTGATAGGCCATTTGTATTTTTCAAACTCAATGAAGCGAGAAAAATGATTGAAGAATCGGATATAAAAATAAAAGAAATAATAGCTAGCGATGGATTCGCAGAAGTATTGAGTGAAAAGCTTGAGGAAATGACTGAAGAATCATTTAAACATTATTTAGACTGGCACTTAAGACACTGCAAAGACCCAGAAACACTAGGCGCAACGAACCACCTTCTTTTTGTATGCAAAAATAAAAAATGAAAAAAATAAAACTATATCTCCCAATAGAAAACGAATTAGACTTTGCAAAAAATATCCTAAATGATCCTGCCACCATGGCCTACAACAAAGGTTATGATTTGCCTTTTCCTGGCTATGATAAGAAAACTGGCACTATCACCCATGATGACACCTATCGGAAAAAATGGTATGACCTTTATTTTTCAAATCCAAGCAAATATTTTTACGCCTATATTTATGACAAAGATTTAAAAACCTTTGTAGGAGATGTTAATTTTCATCCTTCAAAACTTAATGATTTTACAAGGGATATAGGAATTGTGATTAAAGACGAATTTAGGGGCCAAGGCTACGGCAAGGCTGGTCTTAAGCTTTTAATAAATGAAGCTTTTTCCTTTGATTCTATAAGGGCTCTTGCCAATAATTTTGAAAAAGACCGTGCAGTTGCTTTGAAAATCCATAAAGATTTAGGTTTTAAAATCCTTTATGAATCTCATGGAATAATTTACTTAGAGATTAAAAATAAATTTTAAAAAAATGAAGACATAAAAAATGTACCAAGTTTTCAAACGACGAAACTTGGTACATTTTATTTATTATTAAAATCTTATTCCAAAACTTTTACCTGGTGCATCCTTGGGGCATCCATTGGTAGGCTCACGTCTGTTTGCCAGTGGCCGTCAGTGTTTGTGAAGCTTATTGTAATTTTTTGCCCATCATAACCCATCATATCTTCTGGAAGGCCTATTATGCCTACATTTCTTGTATCATCTCCGCTTCCATCGCCCGATTGCATTGTGACATCCATTGGCTTATCTAGGATAAGGACTGCATAATATTTTCCTGTATCTGGAACAGCCTTTGGGTTTAACTGTTGATAGTTCACTAGTTCAGAGTGACTAAATACTCTCACACTTCCTGTTGCGATCATATTTCCGGCATTACGCTCAGCTTTAATTTTCTCTTCTAATGACTTGTCTGTATCTTCCTTGCTTCCTTCTTTTTCGCCCTTTGCTTGGTCTAAAGATTTGATGTATTCGCCATCTTTGATTTTTGCCAAGTCATTAAGCTTATCCCTATCATCAATTTCAAAAAATTCTATCTCTTTAGAATCATCTGGACCTAGGGTATCAATTCTTCCTTCCCAAATGACTTCTCTTTCTAGCTTAAGAATATCATCTTCAACAGAACTTGTGATTTTTTCTTGTTGACCTTCTCCTGTCCCTGACATAAAAGTTGTGTAGATTAGGGCATCGTAATCAGCATTTTGTGCAAGCATTCCCCTAAAACCACCAGCAGGTGCAACCCCTATTGATATTGGATCTTCATCATAAAATACATCTGTAAAATCATCATTTGCAGTAAATAATTTGAGATAAGATATGCCAAAATCAGTCTCTTCCGCTACTAAAAGCTGTGGATAATCACCTTGGTCTGTTTTCACAAGGGCGTAGGAATAGGTGAATTCTCCTTCTTCTATGCCTGAAATTTTATAAGAATCAATTTCATCTAGGACCTTATTATATAATTTAGCTAATTTTTCATTATTTTCACTAGGATTTTTCTCCTCTTCGACCTTTTCCTCTTTTTTCTCGTCTGCCACTTCTTTCTTTTGTACGATTTCTGAACTATCCTCTGTATTTTCATTAGGTTTTTCTGAACAAGCTGCAAGACTTAGGGCAAGAGCTAAGGTAAGGCTTGATATTTTAATTAGTTTTTTATTCATTTCTTCTCCTATAATAATTTGAATTTAAAATTTATAATTACTATAAATTATATCAAATATAGAAAAATATTTCAAATGCTGATTAAAATAGATTTCAATATAAAAGAGCAAGCCGAAGCTTGCTACATTTTACATATCCATTATTTCCATCTTGTCTAGTTCGTCTTTTTGTTTTTCTTTATTGTCGTAGTACCTGTAAATTAAGTAGTAGATTATTGTTGGAATGTTAGCTATTACCATTGTTGTAAGGACTGCCATCCACCAATTACCATCATCTGCTATATTTAACATATATATTATCGATATTATAAAAGAAAGCCCTGGTAGGATTAGGCCTGCCCTTCCCTTTGTATATTTACATATCAAAATTTGCAAAATTAATGGTACGAACAAAATTAAAATTGCTATTACTGAGTTTGCTGCAGCTAGCTTCATTTCTCTTCTCCTTCTTTCTTGTATTCTTCAATCAAAATCTTGGCTGCATCTAGGGTGATTTTCCCATCTATGGCCATTGATTTTATAAGGCTCACATAGGACTTATCTTCCTTGTCGGCTAATTTTATTTTTTCAATCAACCTATCAAGCCTTAATCTCACCGTTGGGTAGGATACGCCGTAGATTGCTGCCATTTCCTTTAAGGATCCCGATTCTAGGATAAATCTCTTGATAAAGTCGATTTCGCTATCATCGAGATTTTCAATCCATTCTCTTTTATCATTTCCCATGGCATCCTCCTTTGTTAATACCATTATAAGCCTAAATAATATTAAAGTCAACTTTAATTTTATTAAAAATTATTAAAAGCTAATCCTAAATAATATTTTAGGTGAATAATATTTCCCCTTTTGGGTTATATATAAAATAAGGAGGAGCTTATGAAATTTTTACACACAATGGTAAGAGTTAAGGACCTTGAAAAGTCCTTTAAGTTTTATACAGAAGAATTAGGTTTTGTAGAATCAAGAAGAAAGGAATTTCCTGAAAAGAAATTTGACTTAGTTTATCTAAAACTACCACAAAGTCCTGATTATGAATTAGAATTAACCTACAATTACGACCAAGAAGAAGGCTACGAAATCGGCACAGGCTACGGCCACATAGCCATTTCTAACCCTGATATCAATACTCTTAGGGAGAAATTAATGAAAAAAGGATATGAAGTGACAGAAATCAGAGGCCTAACACCAAATTCAAACAAGTATTTCTTTGTGACTGACCCAGATGGATATAGGATTGAAATTATCCAAATGGCTGACTAATCAATAAAAAATCCGGATTTGGCTTTGACCTTATCCGGATTTCTTTTTCTTTAATTTATAATTTGTATTCTTTTTCTCTTTTCCAAATAGGATCTTCTATACCCTGAGCTTTTTGTCTTTCGTAGTCGGCCATAACTTCTTTTACCTTTCCAAAAAGTAAAAATAAGCTAATTACGTTGATAAATACGATTATACCAACAAATACGTCTATGATTCCCCAGACTACTTCAAGGTCTAGTTTAGTTGATATAATAAACATTGCAAAGGCTGTGAGCCTATAAATCCAAAGCGGGATTTTTGCTTCTTCCTTAAATATTAATAATACATTTGTTTCACCATAAAATAAGTCTGCAATTAGGGTTGTAAAACCAAACATAAGCATGGCAAAGAAAATCATCCACCTACCAAGATTTCCTAGTTGTGACTGGAAGGCGTCTTGGACTAGGACTATGCCGTCATTGCCATTTCCTAAAACTCCTGTAAGCATAATTGCAAAGGCTGTTAGGGTACAGATAATTATAGTTGTTACGAAAGTTCCAAACATTCCCAAAAATCCTTGTTCTGCAGGATGTGCCACATCTGCTGATGCGTGCATTATACCTGCTATACCATTACCTGCGTCATTTGAAAATAACCCCCTTGCAACACCATACCTAAAGGTTGTCATAATTGTATAGCCACCAAGTCCTGCAAAAGCTTGTTTGATGCCAAAGGCACCTTTGAAAATATCTGAAAACATTGCTGGCACCTTAGTAATATTTGTAAGTAGGATAAATAAAACTGCTAATATGTATAAACCGGCCATGACTGGCACAATTTTTGAAGAAATATCTGTAAGCCTTTTAACTCCGCCAATTGTAACTATTGCCGCTATTATTGTAACAACTATTCCAACGTAGATTGGGTTGATATTTGATACTCCTGTAAGGGCTTGGGCGATTGAGTTTGTCTGCATAAAAGCTATGCAAAGTCCAACTCCAATTATGTAGAAAAATGCAGTTATAACTGACATGACTTTTGATTTAAGGCCAAACCTTACATAGTATGCAGGTCCTCCCCTGTAGGTACCGTCAGTCAATTTCACCCTATAAATTTGACCTAGGACTGTTTCAGCAAAGGTAATTATCATCCCAAGTAAGGCTGTAATCCACATCCAGAAAATCGCTCCAGGTCCACCTGCCACAAGGGCTGTGGCAACTCCTACTAGAGATCCTGTACCAACTTGGCCGCCAACAGCTGTTGCAAGGGCAGCAAAGCCTGATACATTTGAATCAGATTTTAGATTTTTCTTTATTACGTGGAATATGTCCTTTGCGTAGCGAAACTGTGGAAAGCCTAACCTTATCGAATAATAAAGACCTACGCCCAAGAGAACATAACCAATCACATTGGCCCACATAAAGTTTGCTATTTCAATAAAAATATTCATAATACTCCTTTAATTTACAAGATTTTTCCCATCATTTTTTCAAATGCCTTAATATTATCAATTGCGATTCTTAAAAGTCTTTCCCTCGTTTCAACAGGTCCCCAGGCCATGTGTGGGGTAATGATAATATTATCATAGGCTAAAAGCGGGTTGTCATCGTTAATTGGTTCGGTTTTATTTACGTCAAGTCCTGCCGCAAAAACTTTCCCAGTATCAAGGCCAGCCATCAAGGCTTTTTCATCAATCAAACCACCCCTGGCTGTATTTATAATAATAACACCGTCTTTCATCTTTGAAATAGCCTCTTCATTGATTATATTTTCTGTATTCTTAGTCAAAGGCAGGTGAAGGTCGATAATATCAGCTTTGGCATAAATTTCATCAAGGCTCGCATATTTTACATAGGCCTTAGCTTCCTCATTTTCACTGCGATTGTAGGCCAAAACTTCCATGCCCATGGCCTTATAAATCTTTGCTGCTGCAAGGCCAATTTTTCCCAGCCCCAAAAGTCCAATGGTTTTACCGTAGAGTTCTATAAGTGGATAGTCACCGAAATACCAAAAACCTGCTTTCTTCCAGCGACCAGATTTCACTTCCCTATCGTGGTGGCCAACCCTTGTGGTAATTTCAAGAAGGAGGGCTAAGGAAAACTGAGCCACAGCCTCTGTTCCGTATGCTGGCACATTTGTCACTGCAATTCCCAAATCTTTGGCCGCCTTGGTGTCAATGTTATCAAAACCAGTTGATAAGACCCCTATATATTTCAAATTCGGAAGATTTTCCATTATTTCCCTGGTGATTTTCACATAGCAAACCAGTAAAATTTCCGCATCCTTGGCTCTTTTTATGATTTCTTCACTATCATTTGGACATTCTTTATAGACTGTGAGATTTCCAAGCTTTTCTAAATCATTAAAAGAAATATCTCCCGGATTTAAGGGTTTAGAGTCAAGAATTACGATATTTTTCATAAAAACCCTCCTCTAGGTTTTTAAATTCATCTTCATTTAAGCCATAATCACCAAGTTCAAAACGGCCTAGCCTGTGAAAGTCAGAACCACCTGACATTAGAAGATCAAGTCTATTTGCAAAATCTTTCGCCCTATCAAAATCTCCATCCTTCATCCTAGAATGGTTGATTTCAATAGCTCTAAGTCCCATTTCCTTGTATTTTCCAATCTCATCCCAGTTATCGTACTCTTGGGGATGGGCAAGGATTGATAGGCCTCCATCTTTATTTACAGCCGCTATTGCGTCTTTTACAGGAATATAGCCCATGGTCCTTGCAAGGTCGTCAGTGGTTTTTTCGTGGAAAATATCCTTAAAACCGACTCCTTCCATTCTTTCTGGGTATTTTGCCATCATTGCCCAAAAAATATCTGACTTATATATTATGGAATTTTTTGCAAAAGTTTTTAAATAGGTGTAATCCAGGTCAAAACCATCTTCCGCAAGCTTTGGCAAAAGAGAAATGTGGTAGGCTTCTCTTTTTTTATTAGTAATGGCATTAAGCTTGTCAATTTCCGGTGTTTTTTCAGGTAAAAATAAACCCACTATGTGGACTTTTTTATGAGAATCAAAGTCATATGCCGATATTTCAAGGCCCTTAATTAGCCTAATATCAAAGTCTTTGCCGATTTCCTTTATTTTTTCAAAATGGTCTGCCCTGTCGTGATCAGTTATGGCCATGGTTTTGATTCCTGCCCCCACAGCCATTTCTATTACTTCTTTTATATCATAGTCACCATCAGAATATGATGTGTGCATGTGTAAATCTGCGTATTTCATACTACCTCTCAATATTTATAATCTATCTATATGAACAAAAAAAGGGACTGTTTTTTTAACAGCCCCGTATTTTTATTTGTTTGGAGTCAATTTTACTGCTGATGTTAAAATATCTGAATATGTGTAAGATATTGTTCTTTCAACATCAAAGTCATTGTTGACCTTAACTGTAAACACACTTGGAAATGCACTTACAATGACACCTGTCTTAGTTTTTACTCTCTTCCTGCCCATATCGGCCTTAAGAATTACTTCCTTACCAACCGAATTTTCTACTTCTTTTCTAATATCGTGAACTGATCTTTGTGCCATTTAATCATCCTTCCATTTGATACTTGTATCATTATACTTCCAGATGATGCTTTAGTCAAGAAAAACTATTATTATACACTAGCTAAAACGAATGTCAAATATTTTTCAAAGTTTTTTAATTCCTAGTAAATGCGTAGAATTCAATATCTTAAATGTATTTAAAGAATCCTAAATATGCCTTGTAGGTTTGGTAAAGGTCGGCTTTTGAAATTAATTCTAGAGGTGCGTGCATGGATACCACTGGAGTACCGCAATCAACCACAGACATACCGTATTCTGCAAGGATATAGGCGATTGTACCGCCGCCACCTTGGTCGATTTTACCAAGTTCACCTGTTTGCCAAATTGCATTTTCTTTTGCAAAGGCAAGCCTTACTTCAGATAAATATTCGCCGTCAGCATCATTTGAGCCGCCTTTTCCACGAGAACCTGTATATTTGGTTAGGGCCACACCATGGCCAAGCTTGGCTGTATTCATTGGTTCTGTTGCATCAAGATAGCCAGGATCTTCTGCAAGGGTTACATCTGCAGAAAGGACCTTAGAAGATCTCAAAGCTCTCTTTAGGCTAACAATATTACCCTTGCCTTGGGCATTTAGGATCTCAAGGACCATGTCTTCGAAAAATTGGCTGGTCATGCCTGTTGCACCAACAGATCCGATTTCTTCCTTGTCAACATAAAGACCTACTAGAGTTTTTTCTGGAGTATCCTCGCCTGCTTGAAGGATTGCCTTTAGAGAAGCAAAAGAACATACCTTATCGTCGTGGCCATAAGCCATAATCATTGATCTGTCAAAGCCAACGTCACGTGCCTTAGTCGCTGGAACTACATTAAGTTCTGCCACCATAAAGTCATCTTCTTCAAGGCCATAATTTTCTTTTAGGAATTTCAAAACATTTTTCTTGATAGGATTTTCTTTTTCATCCTTAAGAGGAATTGATCCTACCATGATATTGAGTTTTTCACCTTCTATAACTTCGCCTGCCTTCTTTTGGTTAAGGTCAGCTGATAGGTGGACTAAAAGCTCAGAGATGAAAAATACTGGATCATCATCCTTTTCACCTATTGATATTTCAACCTTTTTGCCATCCTTTGTAAAGGCAACGCCCACAAGACTTAATGGAATATTTGTCCATTGGTATTTTTTGATACCGCCATAATAGTGGGTTTTTAAATAAGCTGCGTGGCTTTCTTCAAAAAGTGGAACTGGCTTAAGGTCAAGCCTTGGGCTATCTAAATGGGAACCAACAATGGTCATACCAGCTTCAAGATTCTTAGAACCAAGGACAAATAAAGCCACAGCCTTATCTCTATTAATAGCATAGGCCTTAGCCCCAGCCTTAACTTCATTATCCTTAATTAGGTCATCAAGTGGCCTAAAACCAGCCTCTTCCGCTCTTTTAATAATTTCCTTAACAGCCATTCTCTCTGTCTTAGACTTATCCATAAAGCCAAGATAATCCTTAGAAAAAACGTCCAAATCTTTAAGCTCTGCCTCAGTCAATTCAAGCCAGGCAGATTTTCTAATATCTTCCATACTTCCTCCAATAAAAAAGGGAAATTTCCCCTCGATATTATTTATATTATTACTATACTGGTTTATTGTCGATTTTTAATAGGAAAATTAAAAGCGACTAGATTTATTTCTAGTCGCCTTTGATGCAAAGATCTCTTAATAAGATACTTTTATTTTTAAAAGATAGTCCGCTTTTTTATCCTTAAATAGCTTATCCACTTCATCTACATTCGCCCATTTTAGTAAAATTTCTGAAGTTTCTTCTCTTGCAACATTAAGCACAAATTTTTGTACAGCTGGAGATGGGCCTTCAAGCATATTTTCGTTTTTAATTGGAAAATCAATCATACTGTAAGAAACTAAATTCAAATATTCTTTCTCATCAAAACTCCAATAATTAATAGGAAGACGTTGAGGAAGAACAATCTCAACAATATCGCTATCTTGATCCATTTTAACTTCTATTTCAGAACCCATATGTGATTCTCCTACAAGATCTATAGGATAAGCTTTGTTGTTTATCATTACCACATTGTTTTGTGGATATCCCTTATCATCGACAGGAAACTCCATTTCTTTGTCATCTGATACAGGCTCTTTGCTACAACTTGTCAGTAAAAACATAACAGAAAGCAAAAAGGAACCAATCAAAATAGTCAAAACTTTCTTAAAACTCAAAGACTTAGTATAATTCATAAAACCCACCTTTCTTTTTCATTTTTAGCAATAATTTACATATTTTTAATTAGCAGATCTGTTAATTATATTTTTAATTTTTTCAGTAACATCACCTTCAATAATGTATGTCTTAACTATTTTGCCATTTTCATAATATTCTATATAAGTATCATTTTCAGCATAAATCAACAACTTAGTTTTACCATTACTTACAATTTTAATAAATTTCATTGGTTCTATCTTTAACCAATAATCTTTATTTAACTCTTTAATATCATTTGCAATTAAAAAATCAGATAGGTCTTTTTTTATTTCTTTTGTAAACTTTACATTTTTATAGGCATCTCCTTCACAAAACTCTATTTCATAATAATTTTCTGGTAAAATTTCTCTTATTTTTTCATAGCTTTTGTCATTATTAAAGTATAAAAATATAATAATAACACCAATAAAAGATATTATAGATATGAGTAAAACACTTTTTATTTGTGCCCATTTAATTTCTCCTCTAATTCCATATCCTCAATATATAGCAGAGCCAACTCTTTATCCGATTTGTTCATTTTATCAAGATTTTTCTTTAAGATTTCAATATTCTTTTCAGTTGTGTCTAGTGTCGCTACATATCCTGGATTTAGGTTTTCATTAATATAGTTAACAACTAGCTCATATCCATCTGGTTCATAATAAGCTTTGCCATTTTTGCTTTTATAATACTCATTATCATCAACCAAATAATCCATTTTATTTAATAAGCTAGAACTTGCCTTTTTAGCGATTTCTTTACTAGAAAGCTCAGGATACATATCTTTAAACATATTATATGCATCTATATAATTCTGGGTGTATAGTTTAACCTCATCACTACTCAAGCCAGGTTTTAACTCTAACAAATCTTTTTGAAAGCTTTCAAGATTATATTCTTTATCAAAATATTCAAACTCCTTCCACTTGCCCTTGTGTATTTCCGAGTCGATCTTTGATGTTTGTGCGAATAAATTTCCCATACTTACTGCTATTATCAACATAATTATTAAAAAAACAACCTTCTTTTTCATAATTTTGTTTCCCCTCCACATGCAAAAATAGTTTAACACACTATATTTTTTAAACTTAAATTTAATTATCTCTAAAGTAATGAAATCCATAGCTTGCAAAGTTATTATTACTTTCTACTGGGATTTCCTTATAGGTTTTATCTTTGAACCATTTTTCTCTAAAATTTTCAATACCTTTTCTACTTGTTCTTCAAGTTCTCCCCTCTTTGGGATAAATAAGGTGTATTTTGATGCGAATATTTTATTTGATAAGTTACTAGTGGATATTTTGCTTGGACTCCGTCCTTATCTGTACATAGGATTATCTCTATTAGTTCATTTGCTAATCTCTTAATTAAGATTAATAAAAAGTAAGCCTTTCGGCTAGCTTTTACATTTTAATAACCCTGATCTTCTATCTTCCATACCCTATCTTTGTCTTTTCGAACTAAGATCCAACTGTAATCCTTGTATTCTCCCTTACTTAATACAGGATTTTCCCCACTTATGTCAAAATCTGAAAATAGTACGATAACATCATTTGGATCTATATCAGTGCCCTTGCCTTTTCCATATTCCATAAAATCTTTTATCGCATCTTCCGATTTATCTTCATCGTAGCGAAGTGATTTTAATTTTGAGCCAGGGAATGAAAAATTATCCTTTACTACTTTAATTGCAGAATCTATTTCTTCATCGCTAAATTTACTAGAATCACCTATGTCGATTGTAATATCTCCATCTGTTTTCCCTTTACATCCTGTTAATGAAAATAAAAATATTATAGCAAGAAGAATTTTAAAACCACGTTTCATAATATTTCCTCCTCTGACTATATATACCATATCCATATAATAATTTGTGGTGGCGAGGCTTACCACATACATAAAACCCTTGCCAAGTTCAAGAAAGATTTTTTCAATATGGTCTATAAGTGCCTTTCCTAAATCACTTTCCATCATTGGTTTTTTATGGCAAGCCTAAAAATTCAAATACATAAGAGGCTTTTACAAGGTTAGATGCCTTATTAATTCCATTGACCTGCCTAAAATTACTCCACATTCTCTTTCAAATTTTTCTAATTTACCTTTCTCTCTAAGAAGGACTTCTATTTCATTAAATTTTATCGGATCAATTAGCATAAATAATCTCTATTCTCTTGCTAAACAACAGCTTTAATTAAATTTCAATAATAGCTTATATATTCTATCTAAGGATTTTTTATCTAACAAAAGGAAAAAAATTATTAATTAATATTGCAAATCCAATACTGCATATGCTCATTAATATGGTTTCTTTAAGCGAATCTCTTCTTAATACTACTAAGCCAATTATAAATACTGGCAAATCTAAAGCTGATATTGGGTCTATGTACCACTGGCCAAAGACAAAAGTCATATTAAATAAAACTCCTAAAATTAGGCTTGCTATGATAAATGACCACCTACCCTTGCCTTTTGAATACCATGAAATAAAGGCCAATATTGGAGATAGGATGGTAAATCCAAACCAAATCATGGCGTAGGTTTTTGGGAAAAATCCCGCAATATAATTTGAATAAAGATAATAGCTTGTGACCATGGCAAGAAAAAATACAAAAACATTAAGGCTTGCCCTTGCTGGAGAATTGCTATAAATTGAAATGCATATGGCTAGTAAGGCCCAAATTGAAAATCCTCCTAGGAAATTATGGAGGTCCACTACCTCATCTATATACATAAGCAGACCTTTTAGGTCAGCTTGTTTATAATCTAAATACTTTGAAAAAGTCCCTAATGTTAAACCAAGAAGTAATATAAATATTGTATTAATAATTTTTCTACTAATTGAAATATCTTTTTCTACAGACCTTATAGGATTTAAAAACTCAATCATTGATATAGTAACCTCCCATATTTATTTATAACATTATACCCATTACAAAAACAATCTATCCCATATTTTCATAAATAAATTCATATCAAAAAAAGGAAAGCACAGTTTATTCCGCACTTTCCTTTTATAATTATTTATTAAATAAGTTTCCAAATATTTTTAGCATATGCCACAGGGTCTTCGATTTCTAGGCCTTCTATGAGCCTTGCTTGGTCTAGTAAGAGTCCTGCTATCATTTTCGCCTTATCTTTATCTTCCTTGTAGGCTTTTTCTAAGAGGTCGTAGGCCTTAGTTTTTGTTGAGATTTCTAAGACTTTTTCTGCCTTTATGCCGAAGGCATTTGGTTGGTTTTTTAGGGTCTTTTCCATTTCGATTGAGACTTCTCCTCTTTCCTTGATTAGGGATGGGACGTCTTCTAATTTGTCTGTAAAGGTCACATCTACCACGTCTTCTGGCATGGCTTCTTTGATAAAGGAGATGATTTCGCTATCTTCCTTATCTTCGTCCTTAGACTCTTCCTCTGCAGTGATTGATTTAAATTTTAGTCCTTGGTATTCTCCTAGCATCTTGATTAAAAATTCATCTAAGGCCTTGTCTAAGAGAAGGACGTCCTTGTCTTCGTCTACCATTTTAAGGGCTGGGGAAGACTTGATTTTTTCAAGGGATTCGCCTGTGCCGTAGTAGATAAATTCGGCTGTTGATGGGGCAGCTTCCTTGTATTCTTTTAGGCTTATCAGTTTATCTTCTTTTCTAGAATGGAAGAAAAGTAGGTCTTGTAAATCTTCCTTGTTTGCCCCGTAGGATTCGTAGATGGAAACCTTGATGGAGTCGGCAAATTCTTTGTAGAATTTTTCGTAGTCTTCCCTATTTTTCTCCATCATTTCCTTAAGATGAGCGTTGATTTTTTTGTTGATTTGTTTTGAAATTACCCTTAATTGCCTATTTTGTTGGAGGGTTTCCCTTGAAATATTTAGGGTAAGGTCGTCAGATTCTACCACACCTTTTACAAAGGAATAGGCATCGTCTAGGATTTCATCACAAGAATCCATGATTTTTACTCCGTGAGAATATAGCTCAAGGCCGATTTGTCTGTCTTTTGAATAATAATCAAAAGGTGCCTTTTCTGGAATGTATAAAAGTGCCCTAAATTCAACTAGGCCTTCCGCTTTGAAATGAACCCATGAAAGTGGCTTATCAAAGCCAAAGTGACTTTCTTGGTAGAAATTTATATAATCTTCATCTGTGAGATTTTTCTTATCTTCCTTCCAAATTGGTTTGTCAGAATTGAGGACGGTCATATCCCTGTAATCTTCGTACTCTGGCTTATCTTCTGGGGAACCTTCCTTGATTCTGGTCTTTGTGATTTCCATCTTGATTGGGTACCTAATATAGTTTGAATACTTGGTGATAAGACCTCTAATTGTGTTTTGATCTAGATAAATATCGTAATTTTCATCTTCTGTATTTTCTCTCAAATGAAGAATTACATCAGTTCCTGTGCTTGCCTTACTTGCTTCCTTGATAGTAAAGCCGTCCGCATCTTCGCTTTCCCAAATATAGGCCTTTTTTGATCCGTGTTTTTTAGATAAAACTTCAATTTTTTCTGCAACCATAAAGGCAGAATAAAAACCGACACCAAATTGACCAATTAAGTCTTTGATGTCTGATAAATCAACAGACTTCCTAAAGGCTTCGGTGCCGGATTTGGCAATGGTTCCGAGGTTATTTTCTAGGTCTTCCTCATCCATTCCAATACCTAAATCCCTAATTGTAAGAGTTCTTTCTTCCTTATTTGGGATGATTTCTATAAAATAATCGTCCTTATTTGTTGTAGTATCGGACTTTAAATCCTCGTAATATAGCTTATCTAGGGCGTCTGAGGCATTTGAAATAAGCTCTCTTAAAAATATCTCCTTGTTTGTATAAATTGAGTGAATCATAAGATCCATTACTTTTTTGGCTTCCGCCTTAAATTCTTGTTTCATATCTAATCCTCCTTGAGAATTTTTAATAAAAATAAATTAGCAGTCTATATGTTCGACTGCTAATACTATACTTATATTTACTTTTCTTGCAATTATCCCAGGTATTTTATATTGCCATAAAGCATGACAAAGGCTGCAACAAGGATAAAGATGTGCCAGATGGCGTGGTTGTAAGGAATTTTTTTGATGGCATAAAACACAGCCCCAATTGTATAAAATAGGCCACCTAAAACCAAAAACAAAATATAGGAAATGCCAATATACTTATAAATTTGATACAAAAGCAAAACTGAAATCCAACCCATGGCCATGTAGATAATCATGGAAGCTTTTTTGATCCTGTCTTCATTGCCAGTTGCAAAAGCTATTATGTTCATAGAAATTCCTGTGATGGCCAAAATCCAAATGATTACAAAAATCACTATGGAAAAGGTCGACTTTAGGCCGATTAAAATGATTGGTGTGTAGGAACCTGCGATTGTAAGGTAGATTACTCCGTGGTCGATGGCCCTAAAAATCGTACGAGCAAGGGGATTTGTCATCGAATGGTAGAGGCTTGATGCCAAAAACATCAGGGCGATGGCAATAAAATACATAAGCCAGGCCAAGAAAGCTACTATATCTCCGGACTTGTAGGTTGAAATTACAAGGGGTAGGAAAAATATCAGGCTCAAGATAAAACCCAAAAGGTGGGTTGCAATATTTAAAAATTCTTCAGATTTAGAATATTTAATTATCCTCATTTCTAACCTCCCTAATTAGGTCCACGACTTCTTTTTGTAGCTTTAATCTTTGATTAATAAGATCTTTCTTTTCCTTTTCTATCCTTTTATTTTCCTTTATTGTAAGGATGACAAGGCCAGCTAAATAGCCAACAAAGATAAAGGCTAGGCTCTGGGTGGTGGAAAGTTTTATAAGACTTGCTATTAAAAATCCTCCTAGACCGATTGCAAAAGGCCCTACAAAGAGCCTCGCAAAGCTAGGCTTTGCCCCCTCATTGATTTTGTTATTTATAGCCAAAAGTTCTTTTTGTTTTTCATTTATTAATTCTTTCTTATCCATAGTCCCTCCTATACCCTAGTATTTTACTTTGATTATTTCCCCTTTGGTAGTAAAATGTTTATATATGAAAAAGGGGGTTAATATGACCGAAAATACTCAAAACAAAGTAACTATCACACGTGATATGATAATAGGCGATATAATCCAAGCTAAACCTGAAGCTATCAACACTCTTATGATGAGTGGCATGGGTTGCATAGCATGTCCAACAGCTCTTTATGAGACCCTTGAAGAAGCTTGCATGGTTCACGGCATGGATCCAGATTATTTGCTTGAACAATTAAACGACTAAGATTAGTCTTTCAAAATCGTCCCGAGCTTAGGCTTGGTGGCGATTTTTTTATTTAATATTTCATAAAATCCCTATCGTCATTGAGGTCAAAAAGTAATTCCAAGTAAGATTTTTTATATTTTACAAATTCTCCCTTAGAAAGTAGGTCTAAAACCTCAGCACGACTTGCCCAGCGGGCGGCCTTGACCTCTTCTTTTTGTAGTTTTAAATCCTCAATATTTATATTTTTTCTTAGAATAAAAAAATCATCAAAACCCTGGTCGAAATTGGCAGTTAGAATTGGCCTGATGCTTGTAAAATCAAAGTCAAGACCAAGTTCTTCCTTAAGTTCTCTCCTTGCTCCCTCAAAGGAATTTTCGCCAGCCTGGCAGGCACCTCCACAAGTCAAATCCCAAAGTCCACCCATTTTCTTGTGATCAGCCCTTTGTTGGATAAGCAATTCTCCCTTGTCATTAAAAATTAGGATATGGACGATTAACCTAAGTCCTCCAGATGGAATTGGTTCTTTTCTTGGATAGGTTTTGCCAGTTCTTTTCCTGTATTTATCATAAATATCTAAAATTTCCATTTTTTCTCCTAGCAAAAAAGCCTGCCACAAAGGCAAGCTTATATTTATGCTTTAATAATTGCAGCTGTAAGCTTTGGTATTACTTGTTTTTTACGAGATAGAACTCCCTCAGCATTTATTGTGCCATTTGGAGTTAGTTCTCCAAATTCTTCTTGGATGTCGTCGTAATATTCGCCAACAACAAGGAGTTCAGACCTTTGGTTAAAGATGTCTGTGAGAACAAGGACAAAGGTATCTTCGCCTCTTTCCTTGATCTTGGCTGCCATTTGCTTTTTAAGGTCGTCCATAATTGGCACTAGCTCTTCAGGATTCATTGTGAAAACTTGGCCTACTCTGACGTTGGCATCGCCGATTGTAAAGGTCTTGATATCGCCTTCTATTAGGTCTTTGGCAGATTTTCCCTTAAGTGAAGTACCGGCCCTAAACATCTTGTCGGCAAATTCTTCTGGATTAATACCTGCAATCTTGCTCATCCTGTCAAGGATTCTCTTGTCGGTATCAGTTGTAGTTGGTGACCTAAATAATAAGGTGTCAGAAATTATTGCCGCACAAAGTATGCCTGCGATTTCTCTAGAAGGCCTGATACCTGATTCTAGGTACATTTCGCTTATTATTGTGGCTGTTGATCCAACTGGCTCTGCCCTGAAAAATACAGGAGAAGTTGTAAGAATATTTGCCACCCTGTGGTGGTCGATAATTTCTATAATCTCAGCTTCATCTATATCGTCGATTGATTGGTTTCTCTCGTTGTGGTCAACTAAGATGAGTTTTTTCTTCTTTGATGAAATCAAATGATACCTAGAAACTGATCCTACAACCTTTTTTGTAGCGTCAACTACAGGATAGGACCTAAATCTGGACTTGGCCATAGCATCCCTTACTACATCAAGGGTGTCGTCGGTTTTGAAGTAAATCAAATTCTCAGTTGTCATTACCTGGCTAACTGGAATAGTCATTGGCAAAAGCCTTGAAGTCATAAAGGTGTTGTATTCTGTTGAAATAACTGCCACCTTATTTTCCTTGGCAATTTCGATTACCTCATCACTGAGGCCTGTTCCATTTGTAAGAATCAAAAGGGAAATATTTTGTTTTAGGATAATGTCATAGTCAGTCCTATTGCCAGCTATAACTATGTCGCCATCGGTGAAAATGTCTTTTAAATCTTCCTTGCTGCCGCCCATGGCAAAGACCATCATCCTGCCAGGAAAAGTTGGGTCTTCCTCGCCAAGATAAATAATTTTTGCAGCTAATACATCAATAATATTGTCAATTGGAGTGTGGGCACGACCTAAAATCCTATCGTCCCAAACATCCATATATGATTTTGTAATATTTGAAAGTGAAGCAATACCAACAATTTCCCCATCATTATCTACAACTGTTAGGGAATTTGTAGCGCCTTTTTGGAAGGTGTCCCAGGCCTTTCTGATTGGAATACTTGGGTCAATTATTGTTCCCTTATCAAAAGATAAATCGCCGACAGTAAGCTTCATAGATTCCTTGATTTCTGGTGGCTTTACCCCAAAATAATCAAGGACAAAACGGCTTTCTTGGGAGAGTTTTCCAAGTCTAATTGGAATGGCCTCATATTCTCCAAGCCTATTTTTTAGGTCAGCATAGGCAATGGCTGACATAATTGAGTCTGTATCTGGCTTTTTGTGGCCGGTTATATAAACTGTTTGTCTCATCTTTTCCCCCTTTAAGAAAATTCTACCTTGAGCATTTCTAGTTTGTACCTATTTATCTGAACTACGGTAATTTTTATTCCTTCTTCTTCAATACTGTCTCCCAGTTTTGGAATTCTGCCAATCTTGTCAATCAAAAATCCGCCTATAGAGTCATTTTTGATTTGGGCGAGGTCAGTATCAAAGTAATCGTTAAAGTCATTTATGTGGATAGATGGGTTTACCAAATATTCCTTGTCATTAATCTTAAGAATTGATTCAAGGTGGGTGTCGTACTCGTCTTCAATCTCTCCTACAAGTTCTTCTACTATATCTTCAATGGTTACAATTCCTGATGTGCCACCATATTCATCTATAACTATGGCAAGGGAAACATTTTCTCCCCTCATAGACTTAAAGAGGTCAAATATGTGCATATTGTCGTAAACATAAAAGGCAGGTCTGACCATCTCTTCGATATTAAGGGCCTTATCTTCTGCAATAAAAGCTACTATGTCCTTCATGTGGAGGATGCCGATGATATTATCAATGGACTTGCCATAAACAGGTATCCTTGAGTGTTTGCAATTTTTTAAGAAATCTTTAAGTTCCCTATCTTCCGTGTCAACAGCAATTGCTTCCATATTGGTCCTGGCTGTCATGATGTCTTCAACGTCAGAGTCTCCAAACTCAAAAACATTGTTGATAATTTCTGATTCCTGGTCATTTATTACCCCTTGTTCCTCAGAAACGTCCACAATAGTCTTTAGGTCTTCTTCAGTCACCAAATCTCCCTTTTTAGCATTTTCCCCTATAAGGAGCCTTGTTAAAAAATTTGTAATAGCTTGGAGGAAAAAAGACATTGGTTTTAAGATAAAATCAAAAAACTTAATTGGTTTTGCAACCTTTAGGGCAACCTTTTCTGATGATGAAGAGGCTATATTTTTAGGTGTCACCTCGCCAAAAATTAAAATTGTAAGTGTTAGGACAATGGTTGAAATAATAGCACCTGATGGGCCAAAAAGATCTGTAAAAAATATGGTTGCCACAGTTGTTGTAGCTATATTTACTATATTATTTCCAATCAAAATAGTAGTTAAAACCTTGCCGATATCGTCAGTTAGCTTTCTAACTAGGGAGGAATTTTCAACTCCATTTTCTTCCATTTGTCTAATTTTAAATACATTTAAAGATGTAAGGGCAGTTTCTGATGAGGAAAAAAAGGCACTTCCTATAACCCCTACTATTATAACTATAAGTTCAATCCAATTCGTCGTACTCATTGTTCCTTCTTTCTCGATATATGTTCTTATACCTATTATAGCGATTTTTGAGGCAAAAATAAAGGATTTTGGTGATAATTTTAAATAAAAACATATAATAGACTTGTATCATAAATAAAAGGAGGCAAATATGGCAGAAGTTTCATTTTTTGAAAAAACTTTCAAGCTAAACAAACATGGTACTAATGTTAAGACAGAAATAATGGCAGGTATAACCACCTTTATGACAATGAGTTATATCCTTGCAGTAAATCCAGCCATCCTAAGCGAATCAGGTATGGATTACGGTGCAGTTTTCTCAGCCACCATCATCGCAAGTGTAATAGCCATGGTCCTAATGGCCTTTTATGCCAACCTACCTTTCGGTCTATCTGCTGGTATGGGGCTTAATGCTTTCTTCACCTATACAGTAGTCGGTCAAATGGGTCACTCTTGGGAATTCGCCCTCACCGCAGTATTTTTAGAAGGAATTATTTTTATGTTACTGTCCTTAGTGGGAGTAAGAGAGGCGATTTTCAACTCAATTCCAACAACCCTAAAGAAAGCAGTTTCAGTAGGTATAGGCTTATTTATAGCTGAAATTGGTCTATTAAATGCAAACATCATCGTTAAGGCAGAACCAGCCCTAGCTCTTGGAAACCTAAAGAGTCTTGAAGCCCTAGTATTTTTCTTTGCCCTAATAGTGATGATCGTTCTAACAGCTAGAGGAGTAAAGGGAGCCCTACTTTGGGGAATCCTGGTATCAACCGTCCTATCACTAATCCTCGGCGTAACACATTTACCAGATGCAAATATCGTAAGTCTACCACCATCAATCGCACCTGTTGCCTTTAAATTAGACTTTTCTAATATCTTCTCTTTGGAGATGTTTTCAGTCTTATTCTCATTTTTATTCGTAGATATCTTTGATACCCTAGGAACCCTAACAGGTGTTGCAACCAAGGCAAAAATGCTCGATGAAAATGGCAACCTACCAGAAGCAAGCAAGGCCCTAATGGCAGACGCAGTCGGCACAACAGCAGGCGCCCTACTTGGAACATCTACAATCACAACCTTCGTAGAATCTTCATCAGGTGTAGCCGAAGGCGGAAGAACTGGTCTAACAGCACTTGCAACAGCAGGATGCTTTGTAATAGCAGCATTCTTCTTCCCAATATTTTCAATAATACCTGCAGCAGCCACATCAGCAGCCCTAGTAACAGTAGGACTCTTCATGCTATCAACTGTTGTGGAAATCAACTTTGAAGACATCACAGAATCTTTCCCAGCCTTCATGACAATCCTCATGATGCCACTAGCTTATTCAATAGCAGAAGGTATAGCCTTTGGAATGATGAGCTTTGCAGCCATCAAACTTTTGACAGGCAAGGGCAAGGAAGTAAGTTGGGTAATTTATCTTTTAGCAATAATTTTCTTAGTTAGATACATTATTTAAAAAATTTACTTGACAAAGTGCTAATGTTATAATATGATAAAGCCAACATAAATCTTAGATAGAAGTAGTAGCAAACAATTAAGCCAACAGAAAGTTAATGGTTGATGAGAATTGCAAGGTACAATTATTTGTGAATGGGTCTATCGGATCAAAGGTGAAATTACAGTAGCCGGCGGGTGTTTCTCACCTTACAGGGATAGGATATGAAAGTATCTAAAGAGGTCTATTAATGATAGACAAATGAGGATGGCACCGTGGGCACTAGCTCGCTCCTAATATTAGGAGCGGGCTTTTTTTATACCAAAGCACCAAGAAAGGAAATAAAAATGCAAACAAATACAATACAAACCAGAAACTTAACAGTATCAGCAATCTTCATGGCCCTAGGACTTGTCCTCCACTTTATGGTCCCAGGCATATTTTTCGGAGTAAAACCAGACTTCCTACTCTCAATGATGTTTATCTCGCTTATGATAGTGGGAGATGTTAAAGAAGCCTTATTAATAGGGGTAGCAGGAGGCATCATGAGCGCCCTAACAACAGGTTTTCCAGGCGGCCAAATTCCAAACTTCATTGAAAAAATAATCACATCCCTAGTTGTCTTTTACACAATCAAAGCAATGAGAAGAAACTTCTCCATTCCAAAGATAATCCTAATCTTTGCCCTAGGAACCATGGTTTCAGGCACCCTATTTTTGACAATCGCCCTAACCATGACAAACCAACTAAATTTATTCATCCCATCTTACCCAGCAGTCCTAGTAGCCATGCCCATAAATGCTATCCTTGGAATCTTCCTCTACAAGGCAACACAGAGGATGAATCTTTTAAGATAAAAAATATAAGAACTTCTAAAATATTTGTGATATGAAAAAAATTATAAATCTAAAAAAGGTCCCCAAGACTTACTTATTTCAAGCTTGTGGACCTTCTTTTTATCCCTAAATTTTTCTACAATTTTTCAAACTTTACCTTAATCCTACAAGGTCTTTAGCATATCAACATAGTTTGGCATGGAATAATTTTCTCTTGATATTAGTTTTTCTAAAGTGTCTGAGATTTTTCTTACCTCTCTTGCCACTTGACTGGTTTCTTTTTGTAGGAAGTAGGCCTTTGTTTCTATATCTAATATTGTTTCACTTTTTTCTATTAGGTCTAAAATTTTTTCTGAATAGTCCAGGAGTTTACCAACTTCATCGTTTATCTTTGTGGCCCTTTGCCTAAGATTTTCATTTTCCATAAAGGATAAATAGTCTTTGATCCCCTTTATTTCCCTCATGGCTGATGGGAGGATTTCTTGATGGATCATGTTGTTTAAAATCTCTAGTTGGGCAGAGAAAAATTTTATTACATCTTCAAAACCAACATTTATTATTGACTCTATTTCTTTTTGGCTAAAGATACCAACTTTTTCAAAAATCTGGTAGGCCCTTGTATCTTTTGCAGCCTTTAGGGCATCAAGGTAGGTTGGGTAATTTTCAAGACCTCTTTTTTCTGCTTCTTTTTTCCAATCTTCTGAGTAGCCGTCACCTTGAAAGAGTATATTTTTATTTGCCAGATATATTTCTTTGATAATTTTATAGGCTGCTTCTTTTAAATTTTCGTCGCTTACATCTTCTAATCTAGAGTAAATTTTCTCCAAAGCTTCCGCCATACCAATGTTTATCACTGTATTTAGATCAGCGGCAGATTGGGATGAACCTAGCATCCTAAATTCAAACTTATTGCCGGTGAAGGCTATAGGTGATGTCCTATTTCTATCTGAGGTGTCAGTTTTCATCTCACCTAGGTGTGGGATTTTTACTTTGTTTGAAATAAGTTTTTCCTCAAAATCGTCATTTGCTATTGCTTGTAAAATCTCCTCTAAATCACATCCTATAAACATTGAAATTATAGCTGGTGGGGCCTCATTGCCTCCCAATCTATAATCGTTAGTTACAGTAGAAGATGCAATTCTAATAAGTTTTTGATATTTATTGCAGACTTCGACCATGGCTGATAAAAATAAGAGAAAAACCATATTGTTTTTTGGGTCCTTGCCTGGCGAAAATAAATTTTTACCATAATTTGTAGCCAAGGAATAATTGTTGTGCTTGCCCGATCCTGCCATATTTTTGAAAGGTTTTTCCTTTAATAGGCAAACTAGGTCGTGTTTTAGGGCAGTTTTTTCCAAAATATACATCAAAAGCTGGTTATTATCCACAGAAATATTTGCGTTTTCAAACATAATCGCTATTTCAAATTGGTTTGGACCCACCTCATTGTGTTCAGCTTCCATATAAATTCCCAAGTCGTAGAGAGCCTTGTTGACATCTTCATAAAAGGCGTTGACCCTTTCAGGAATGGCCCCAAGATAATGAGAAACCAGCTCTTTTTCAACCATAGGATCAGATCCCACCAAGGTCATGCCCGAATATTCAAGGTCGATTCTTTGGTCAAAATATTTTTTATCAATTAAATAAAATTCTTGTTCAAGACCAACTTTGGCCTTGACCCTGTAGGTTGGTTGGTCTTTTAAAAATAAATTACAGAGTTTAGTTGCAACCTTACTAACCATATTCATCGATTCAATTAAAGGCAATTTCTTGTCGAGTTTTTCTCCATAAAAGGAAACAAAAACTGACGGAATGTACAAAATCTTGTCCAAAATAAAGGAATTGGCTGTTAGATCCCAATATGTATAGCCCCTGGCTTCGAAAGTTGAACGCATACCTCCAGACGGAAAGGACGAAGCGTCAGGCTCGCCGATTATAAGTTCCTTTCCAGAAAACCTATTTATAGGATTGTGCTTGTCATCCCTATTTAAAAAGGCAGTTTTTTTGGTTGCAGTTTTGCCATTTAGGGGTTGAAACCAATGGGTGTAGGATGTCGCTCCCTTAGAAATTGCCCAAGTTTTCATAGCGTGAGCTATAGAGTCCGCAGTTTCCCTGTCTAAAGTTGCGTTGTTTCTAGCAGCTTCCTTCCATTTTAGATACACTGGATAAGGGACATTTTCCTTCATTGTTTTCTTGTCAAAAGCTAGATTTCCAAATTCTTTCAAAATAATACTTCCTTATGTTTTACTTTTGCAAAATTTTTGTTTTCATTATACCTCGTGAAAAATAAAAAATAAATTTGAATATTTATCCTAGTTTCATCTTATTTTTACCAATAAAAAAAGAGCTCCCCTTCCTATTTTTTTAATTTAATAGGATAAGTTATGCTCTTAATTAATATTAGATTTTAATTGATTTAAACAATTCTTTTGTATAATCGTCCCTGTCTGGGCTTGCTAGGTCCTTAGTTTTGAATAAATCTACTAATTTTCCGTTGTATAGGACCCCTATCCTGTCGCACAAATATGCTATTACGTTTAGGTCGTGGGATATGAATAGACAGGTGAAGTTGTGGGTTTTCTGCAAATTCTTAATCAGATTTAGGATTTGGGCCTGGATTGAAACGTCAAGGGCCGATACTCCCTCGTCTATGATTAGAAATTCTGGTTCGATTATTAGGGCGCAGGCTATGGCTATCCTTTGCTTTTGGCCGCCTGATAGGTTTGGCGGATAATAATCGAGGACGTCTTCTTCCATCTCGATTTCTTCTAAGATTTTCCTGATTTTTTCATCCCTCTCTGCTTCTGTACCGACATTATGGATTTTTAGAATTTCTTTAATGGAAAAACCTATTGTCTTTTTGGGATTTAGGGCCTGGTAGGGATTTTGAAAAACTACCTGGAGTTTTTTCCTGTAGGCCAAAAGCTCTTCCTTGTAAAAGCTTGTTATATCCTTATCTTCAAAATAAACCTTGCCACTTGTTTCCTTAATTAGTCTTAGGATAATATTTGAAAGTGTGGTTTTGCCCGATCCGGATTCACCGACTAGGCCAAAGATTTCACCTCTTTTTATATCAAAAGATACATGGTCAAGGGCTAGGTTGTCTTTTTTCCTAAAGAGAATGGACGAATCCTTATAGACTTTGCTTATATTTTCTATTCTTAAAATCTCATCCATTTTGACCTCCATATAGGTGGCAATGAACCCTATGACCGTCTATTTCGTATCTTTCTGGGAAAGTTTTTGTGCAAATTTCCATAGTGTGATCACACCTGTCTGCAAAAGGACAACCCTCATTTGACCTATTTTTGAGGTCTGGCACGTGGCCATTGATATTATAAAGGGCCTCGCCCCTTTTCTTGTAATTTGGTACTGCCTTTAGAAGGGCCTTGGTGTAAGGATGGAGAGGATTACCAATTACGTCTTTGGTTTCCCCTTTCTCAACTAACCTACCTGCATACATTATCATGACTTTCTTGCAAATCCTATCGATTAGGTTTAGGTCGTGGCTTATAAATAAGATAGCCCCGTTATAGATGTGGCCTAAATCCCTAAATAGGTCAATTATCTGGGCCTGAACCTTGGCATCAAGGGCTGTGGTTGGCTCATCTGCTATCAAAACATTTGGGTTTGCGATAAGAGCAATGCAGATTACAATTCTTTGCTGCATGCCGCCTGATAGTTCGTGTGGATATTTTTCATAGAGGTTTTCTACGTCCCTAAGGCCCACATTTTCCATGGTTTTATAAACAAGTTCTCTGCGCCTTTCCTTATCAAAATCGTAGTGGATTTTCAAAACTTCTTCGATTTGGGCTCCTACCTTCATTAGTGGATTTAAGGCAGACCCAGGTTCTTGGAAGACTGTGGCTATATTTCTCGCCCTGTATTTCTTCCATTCCTTGTCAGTTAGACCTAGGACCTCTATGTCCCTTAATTTGACTGAACCTGATTTTATTATTGCGTTTTTCGATTGGATTCCAAGCATGGTTTGGGTTGCCACAGTTTTGCCACAGCCAGATTCACCAACAAGGCCTACAAAGTCCTTTTCATAAAGGTCAAAGGAAATATGGTTAACTGCGTTTTTATCTCCATTTATAGTTTTAAATGCAACTGTCAAATCATTTACTTCTAGGATTTTTTTCATCGCTGGGCCTTCTCTCTTAGTCTTTCTGACCTGTATTTTTCACCATAGAGGGTAAAACCTAGGACAACTAGGCTTAGGCAGATACCTGTGAATATAAAATAGTGAGGTGCCTGGCTAAAATAGGCCTGACTTTCCTTAAGCATCCTGCCCCATGATGGGTTCGGAGGTCTCACTCCCAGTCCCAGATAGGAAAGGCCAGCCTCAGCTAAGATTGCCTGAGAAACTGAAAGGATAATTGCAACCATGACCTGGTTTTTGATATTTGGAAGGATGTGGTTTATTCCTATATAAAGTGGGCTCGCCCCTTTTACCATGGCAGATTTTACAAATTGAGCGTTTTTAACCTGCAAAAAACCACTCCTTACAACTCTCGCAAAATAAGGTACAGACATAATTCCTATCGCTAGAATTGTATTCATTACCCCTGCTCCAAAAACTGTAACTAGCATCATGGCAAAAAGTATTCCTGGAAAAGCCATGAGAGAGTCGATAAACCTCATCAAAACTTCGTCTACTCCTCCGCCAAAATATCCTGCGGCCGCTCCTATGATTGAACCAAGGAAAAGGGCTAAGGATACAGTTCCGAAGGATAAAATTAGAGCATACTTGGACCCTTCCATAAGCCTTGATAAAATATCCCTACCCATATTATCTGTCCCAAAAGGGTGGGCCAGACTTGGAGGTAATAGTTTCAAGCTGGTGTCTATTTTATTTGGATCATAAGGTGTCCAAAATATTGAAACAATAAGGATTAGAAAATATAGTCCAATAATTGCCTTTCCTATCCTGATTGAATTTTTATTTTCTTTTATCATCTGCCACCTCTAATCCTTGGATCAACTAATCCGTAAAGTATATCTATAAATAAATTTATAAAGATAACCAAAAATGCAACTGCAAGCACAACTGACTGGATAAGGGTGAAGTCCCTAGAGCTAATTGATGCTACAATAAGAGATCCTATTCCTGGTAGGGAAAATACATTTTCTACTATCAAAGATCCACCAACAGCTGATGTCAGACACATTCCTATGACTGTAATTACTGGAATTAGAGCGTTTCTTAGGACGTGTTTATAAAGAATTTTCCTTAATTCCATCCCCTTCATCCTGGCAGTTCTGACGTAGTCCTTGTTGATTTCATCAAGAAGGGCTGCCTGCATATACCTAATAATTGTCGCTATATTTGGTATAGCTATAGCCAAGGAAGGCAGAAAGAAATTTCTTACTTTATCAAAAAAATCTCCACCCATGATATTAAATGATAGGGTAGAAAAAATTCCGAGCCTTACTGCAAAAACGTGAATTAATAAAAATGCCAGCCAGAAAGATGGGATTGATATGCCTAGTTGGGTAATAGCTGTAATTATGGATGCATACCACCTGTCAGCCTTCATTGTAATTTGTATTGATAATGGAATGGCTATTATTATTGATAAAATCAAAGAATAAAAAGTAAGCCACATGGTTACCGGAAGTTTCTTAAAAAAAAGTTCCCTAACCGGGATTTGGTATTTTAGACTCATCCCCATATCAAGTCTTAAGAGTCCTAGTATCCAATTTATGTATCTTTCAAAGATTGGCTTATCAAGACCTAGCTCTTTTTCAAGAGCTAGGATTTGCTTTGGATCTGCCTCGGTGCCTAGGATTATCTCAGCAGGATTTCCGCCAATAATCTGAAAGACAAAAAATATTAAAAGTGAGACAAAAAACAGAGTCAAGATAAGCGAAATTATCTTTTTTGTAATTGCTTTTGACATTATTTTCCGGCTATATCTTCAAGGTTTAGTTTTTGGACTGGGTAGGTCTTAAGGCCTGTATATTGGTTATTTAAAACTATATTGTCGTTAGGGTCTTGTAAAAATACTGCCGCACAATCTTTGGCAATTATTTCTTGGGCATCTTTTACATTTTTAATTAGCTCATCCCTATCTAAAGTTGCCATGGCATTTGAGATTGCCTTATCAAAATCTTCTGAAACATAGTTTAGGTAATCCTTATCAGATGTTGAAACATACCTATCAAGAACCCTGATTGGGTCTGTGTAGCCTATAAATCCTGCGATTGTTGTTTCAAAATCTCTTTGCTTATAAACCTTATCAAGCCAGGTTGAAAACTCAATTGGGTCTATAGTTGCGTTTATATTTGCCTTTTTAAGTTGGGCTTGGATTAGTTCTGCTGTATCCATGTGGAATTTATAGTCGCTTGGCACTGTCATCTTGAAAGAAATTCCGTCAGGATAACCTGCTTCTTTCAATAACTCCTTAGCCTTTTCTACATCTGTTGGATATAGCTCACCAAGGTCATTGAAATAATCCTTAAGGGCAGGTGAGAATGAGGAGTAAATCTTGGTTGCCTTACCACCTGCAACAGCTTCGATTAATTCGTCCTTATCGATTGCGTAGGCTATAGCTTGTCTTACTCTAATGTCGTCAAATGGCTTAACTTTATTGTTTAGACCAAGAAGTTGAACTAGGTTTTGTGGGTGAGAATATGAATCTGTAGATTCTTTTACTTGTTCAAGCTCGTCTGCAGTTAATTTTGAAGCAAGGTCTACTTCCTTATTATTTAGGGCCATGACTAGGGCTTGGTTATCGGCAACTCTTACCACATTTACTTGTTTGATTTTTGCAAGGTGGTCTTTTCTATGGTAATCGTCAAATCTTTCCATAACCATGCCTTCACCTGGTGTGTAGGAAACAAACTTGTAAGGACCTGTACCGATTGGCTTAGTTTGATTGTCTGCGTAGTCCTTTTTGACAATTGGTTGATTTTGTAGGTAGATAAAGGAGTTATTTACCTTATCTAATTTCATGGTAATTTCTGTTGGTGAAACTACATTCATTTCAACTATGCCAGCAAATTTTGATGACAAAGGCTCTCCAGATGAAAGTCCAGAAAGTTTATCATATGTATAATAAACGTCATCAGCAGTAAAATCTGATCCGTCGTGGAATTTAACTCCTTCTTTTAATTTAAAAGTGTAGGTAAGACCGTCTTCTGAAATCTCATAGGATTCTGCCAAGTCTGGGACAAGATTTCCGTCCTCGTCCACATCCAAAAGACCGTCAAAGATTTGGTCCATCACAGTCTTTGTGTCCCCTGCAGTAGCGTTAAATGGGTCAAGAGAATCAATCTCTGTCGCCATTGCCACTGTAAGTGGTCTTTCTGCAGTCTTGTTGTCTTCCTTTTCGTTTCCTTCTTTTGCACCTCCACAAGCAGTTAGCATTGCCCCTGCTAGTAGTAAAGCCAAAAGACTTTTTGATTTTTTCATTTCTCCTCCTTAGGAAAATTATTCTAGTAACTATTATAACAGATAGATATTTTTTTCACAATGATTTTCAAAAAAAAACCACCCGTAATATCTATAGGACAATATACTTAATTAAAAGTAAATTTAAACCTAATTTTCATTACTAGAAGGTTTTTTTATTTGATCTTAAAGCCTATCTTCAACCGACTTTATTTTTTGTTCCATAGTGGCTTTCTTATCACGTCTGTCATCCATTTTTATAACTGTATAAACCCTGTCACAACCCTTGTCAAATACAGATTCCTGCATCTTTCTGATTGCCTCTAAGGCCTTATCAGCATCGGCTTCTATAACTGTGCCCATTGGGTTTAATTTATATTTCACACCCTCTGCCATAAGGATTTTTTCAGCTTCTGCCACATATTTTGAAACAGAAGTTTCTTTTGTACCTATTGGAATTATGCAAACTTCAACTACTGCCATCTAGTCCTCCTCAAAAAACTTCTTATAAATTTCATAAGCCTGATAAATATCTTCCACACCTGCAAGCTCCCTTATTGAGTGCATAGCAAGAAGTGGGATACCAACATCAAGGGCCTTGATACCAAGGGCTGTGGATGTAATTGGGCCTATGGTTGATCCTCCAACCTTGTCATTTCTATTGTGGAAGGTTTGAATCTTGTAGCCATATTTTTTGGCAATATTTATTAGCCTGGCCTTGGTTTCTATAGTTGATGCGTAGGCACCATTGGCTGCGATTTTAATTACCAAACCCTCATTCATCTTTACAATATTTGTAGGATCGGCAAAAGCCTTGTAGTTTGGATGAGTGGCGTGGGCCTGGTCGGCAGAAATTATCATAGAATTTTCCACCATTATTTGATAACCTTCCCTATCAAGACCAAATTTAAGGGCGATTCTTTCTAAAGTATTGCCTAATAGATTTGAAGCCGCCCCACCCCTTGTTCTTGAGCCAATCTCTTCGTTATCGCTCAATAAAATCATCTTATTTTTGCCTTGCTTGCTGTCTACAAGTGCCATTAGTGATGCGTGGACAGAACCGAGGTTGTCAAGTCTTCCAACATGGACCATGTTATTAATAATAGCACCCTTTTGCCTGTCATAAAGGCCAAGATCAAAGTCAAGTATGTCTTCTGGATTAATTCCTAATTCCTCTGCCAAAACATTTACAAGATAAGAATCTCCCTCAAGCTCATCCTTGATGGTTTTTACAAGAGGATAGAGATTATCTTGAGTATTGTAGGCATAACCCTTGTTGACTTCCCTGTTCATGTGGATAGCGGCATTGGCAATTGTAAGTAGGTCCTTGTCTATATTTACAAGCTCATACTTTATTTTGCCATCTTTTTTGTAGGCAACTTTTCCCGCTAGAGAAAGGGTCCTATCAAGCCAAGTTGAGTGGATCATACCGCCGTAGGCTTCGATATTTAATTTCAAAAAGCCTGTGTCAGCCATTTCTGGGTTAGATTTTACCTTAAAGGTCGGACTGTCTGTGTGAGAACCAATTATTTCAAAGCCTTTTTTCAAATCTTCTCCAATCTCAAAGGCTATTAGGGCTGAATCATCACGACTAGTGTAATATTTGCCCTTTTCTAGGTCCCAAACTTGGTCTTCCCTAAGTTTCTTAAAACCATTCTCCTCTAAAATTTTGCCAGCATTTTTCACTGCAAAATAATTTAGGGGACTTGCGTCAATAAAATTTATTAAATCTTTACTAAAATCTATACTATTCATAATATTACCATACCCAATTTTTAATAAGAAAAAAAGAGCAGAAAACCACTACAATCACAAATAAAATTTGTTATGGTCTATGCTCCTCATATATTTTTAATTTCTATAATTTTTAAGAAAATTACTAGTCACATCCTTAAATCCCTGAGGATTTTCTTCAGCAAACTTGGTGTGGCCAAAGCCCTTGGCTGTGTAAATTTCCTTTTTATCTCCCCTTATACTCTTATAAATATCCTCGCCCATATAGACTGGAGTGACCTTATCATTATCAGAATTTATAATTAAAACAGGGGAATTTATATCAGCTTCTTTTGCCCATTTGCTCGCATCTATGTCTTTTAGGGTAAAACCTAATTTTGCCTTTAGAAAAATATTTGTCATGAATTTCATCAGTCCAATTGGTAGGCCTTGTTCTTCTTCTACTTGCTTATAGACCTTATCAGCAAATTCATTCGAATCAGATACCGGAGAATCTAAGATTAGATAATCAATCAAAGAAGAATCCCTGCTTGCAGCAATTAGGGCTGTCGCTCCACCATAAGATTCGCCGTACAAAATAATTTCTTGAGCATCTAGAGTATTTTTCCCATAAGAAATTGCATCTAGGGCATCAAAAGATTCTAAAATTCCAAAAGTATTGTAAGTCGCTTCATTATCGCCAGAATTTCTTTGGTCGTAGATTAATAGACTATAGCCTAAATCATAGAAAGCTTGTCCTGGACTATAAAGAGAATACTTAGTCCCTCCCATACCGTGGACCATAACCGCAAGGCCTTTTGCATCCGGATTTTTGATGAAAATTGCAGGTATGTCATGGTCTTTTTGTGAAGATTTTATTTTTATTTCTTCTATTGATTTTCCCTTGGCAAAACTTTCGTATTTATCCCTGTAGGAATTCATATTTTTTTGAGTTTCTTCCCTACTTGCAATATTTGTAAGCCCGTCGAAAGAAGCCTTGCCAATAAAGCCCAAAAAACCAAGGCATAAAAGTACAATTATCAGGCCAATAATTTTTATAATTTTCTTTTTCATAAGATCCTCCTATTCATATTATAAGCAAAATTTCTTGGTAAAGATATAGAAATTAAGATATTTTACATGATTTTTACATATTAATCTTCCCGCAAATTTGCTTATATTTTATCAAAGAGGGTATATACTATTATTGAATTAAAAAAAAAGGAAGAATTATGACAAACAAAAAAACACCAATAAAATCAATCGCCATAGAGCTTACTATGTTTTTAGCCTATGCTTTTTTCGCCGTAAACTGGATATCTGGTTCAACTTTAACCCCCAATATCCTAAAGGCCTTTAATCTAGAAGGGGCAAATTCAGTTTCCCTGATTAATAACGTGGTTACAATCGCCAAAATTTTGGGAAACCTAGTTGCAGCGACTATTTTCGCAAAACTTTTCCCAAAAAAATCAATTGGTCTTGGCGCCCTTCTAATCCCAGCAGGAGCCTTACTTGCGGCTCTTTCACCATCATTTCCTATTTTTCTTATAGGAAGGTTTGTAATGGGCTTTGGTGGAGCACTTTTTGTAGTCTACTTCTCACCTGTGGTTGTAAATTATTTTGATCCAGACAAAAGACCAGTTGTAAATGCCCTAAACAACGTATCTTACAATGTTGGTTCGATTTTGGCCTTGCTTCTTGTAGGACCTGTTATAAAACTTTTGGGTCTTGGCAGGTACGCCCTCGTGGCCTTTTCCATAGTTTCCTTTATAATTTTTGCAGCTTGGATCCTAATCGGAGAAGATTTTATGATTACATCTAGTAAAGAAACAGGATCAAAGACATTTTCCCTAAAAGATGCCCTTGGAGAAAAAATAGCAATCCTAATGCCTTGTATGTATTTTGGCCACTTGACCCTTTATATGGTTATGCTAAATATTTTCCCAAATACCAACTTTTCGCCAATTCCTGCTAGTAAAATCTCAACACTTTTTACAACAGGAGCCCTAATTGGTACCCTACTTTCAATCATGGTTGCAAAAAGATCAACCAAAAGAGTTCCAACCTTGAAAGTAGCAGGGATCCTTACAACCAGCATTGGATTTTTGCTAATAAATACCACAAACCCAATCCTTGCATCTATCTTGGCCTTGGCTTTGGGCACTATTATGTATGTTCCACTTACAAATTTCGTCTTAATCCCCCAAGAAATGCCTGGCATGTTCTCAGAAAGGCTTACCCAAATCATGTCAGTTTACTGGGCCCTAGTTTATATCCTAGAAACAATCGCCTACCAAATTATTGTTCATATCCAATTTAGTTTTGGCGATAAAATGGCCCTCACAGCGACCCTTATCCTTTCAATAAGTTTCATAATCGGCTCTTTTATCATGAAGGAACCAGCAGAAATTAAATAGGATTTAAAAAACGGAAGATCTTAGGATTTTCCGTTTTTGTTTAAGTATTTTATACATTCCTTGTAGACTTCAAGGCCCATCAGAAGACTCTTTTCATCAAAATCAAAGGCCTTGTTATGATGGCCTGCTGCAAGGTCTGCCCCAAAGATAAAGTGTATCGCAGATCCGCCTTCAGAATTCACCTTGTTTATATAATAGCAAATGTCCTCGCTTGCCTTAAAATCAGGATTTTTTATGGTATCAAAACCCTTTTCTTCTAACATTTTATTTATTTCTTGGTAAAATTTAGTGGCTGGTTTGATTATTGATGGCGCAGAGCCAGCGATTTTCACCTCATAGTCCAAATCGTATTGGATACTAGCCCCCTTTATAACCTGGATAGCCCTGGTGACAAGAAAATTATTTACCTCATCACTTCCACCCCTGGTCTCAAGCTCAAGGACAGCCTTGTCTGAAATTGCATTTCTAACCCTGCCTCCCCTAATAACTCCAACATTAATTCTCGCCATGCCCTTGGAGTGTTGGGCAATAGTTTCTAGGTTTAAAAGAGCGGATGCGGCGGCGAGGTTGGCGTTTTTGCCCTCTTCTGGTAGGGCTGCCGCATGGGAAGAATGGCCCTTGAATATTGCATCTAGTTTAGTAGATGCAAGAAAACCTGTCGTTCCCACTCCTACTTTTCCCGAAGGAAGTCCCATTCCCAGGTGGCCTGCGAAAAAATAATCTATATTTTGAATAAATTCAGATTCGCTAAGGGACTTGGCTCCACGAAGGCCTTCTTCACCTGGTTGGAAAATCAAAATGTACTTGCCAGATAAATCCTTTTTATTTTCTAAAATCCATTTGGCAAGGAAAATTCCCATGGATAGGTGGCCATCATGACCGCAAGCGTGCATGGCTCCCGGATTTTCCGACGCAAAGCCCTCCCTAAAAGGCTTGTGAAACTTATCAGCGCTTTCCTTTATAGGTAAGGCATCTATGTCAAAACGAAAGGCAAAGGTCTTGCCAGGTTTTTCTGTATCAATTGTTGCAATTAGGCCAGTATAACCTTGCAATATTTCAGAAGTATCGAAGTCTTCCCTGTATTTTATAGTGGCAGCGTAGGCTTTGAGCCTCTCAGAAGATGGCCTTCCAAAAATCATATCTTCTTTGTGGATTTTCTTACCGTATTTGATATCGGTTACTCCAAGTTTTTTTAAATCCTTTATGATATTAATAGTGGTATTAAATTCCAACCAACCAGGTTCGGCTATTTTATGGTAATACCTCCTGGTTCCTATCAAATCTCGTTCCATCTTAATTTTCCTTTTCCTTAAAGGCTATAAAATATAAAAGTCCAACCAAAATTGCCCCACCGATGATATTTCCAAGTGTAACTGGGATTAAGTTTTTAGTGACCATATTTAAAAAGTTGAGATGAGAAAGCTCATCTAAGCTTAAACCAGTTTTTTCAACAAAGGCTGGGATATTTTTTGCAAAAATTCCAGCTGGTATATAGTACATATTTGCAACACTATGCTCAAAACCAGAAACTACAAAGGCTACAACTGGAAAAATCGCAGAGGCGACTTTGCCCACATAGTCTTTTGCCCCAAGAGCCATCCAAACTCCTAAGCAAACCAAGAAATTACAAAAAATCCCGAGGATCAATCCTTGGCTAAAACTAAGGTTTATCTTTTGATTTGCGATTAAAATCACCCTTGCGGCCAAATCATTATCCGCAATTTGCCACTGGCCTGACTTATAAATTAAAAATGCTACAAATATAGATCCTATAAAATTACCAAAATATACAATAAGCCAAGATTTTAAAAGGTCTCCCAGAGAAATTTTCTTATCTAAAAAGGCTATTGCCATGAGGTTGTTGCCTGTAAAAAGTTCTCCACCAGCAAGCAAAACAAAGATTAATCCAGGTGTAAAAGTTAGTCCTTGGATGAGTTTTCCAAGGCCAATTTTATTTGGATCAGCCAAAAGATTGAAAGATGCAAGGGTCGAAGCAACTGCGCCTAGAGCGATAAAAATTCCTGCTATAAATGATAAAACTAAGGTTTTTTTGATATTTTGTCTAGCTTTTTTCTCGTAGAGGCCACTTGCCTTTGCCAAAATTTGATCAGGCCTAAGATCAGATTCCATATTCCCTCCTAAAAGATTTTTAATAAAATAAGTAAAATTCTTCCCTATAAATATACCTCTCTTAAAAAAAATACAATAAAAAAGCTGGCTATTAACCAGCTTAATCTTAAGAATTATTGAGATCCCTATCAAGCTCATCTTCACTTGCTGCTACAATTAGGGCTGCAGATGATGCTGCAGTAACATTTGTAGCTGTCCTTCCCATGTCGGCAAGAGATGAAATTGGAGCGAGGATTACGACCATTTCTATTGGTAGACCCATAGCTGCAAAGACTGCTGTTGTCGCAATTGTGGCTGTGCCTGGGACTCCAACTGTGCCTAGTGATACCAAAAGGGCAACTAAGATTAGACTTAAATATTCTGTAAAACCATAGCCAAGGTCAAGGACATTTGCTGTTAAAATAGCAGTCATCACTGGCCAAAATCCTGCACAACCTGGCATGCCCATGGTCGCTCCAGCTGGGGCTACAAAGGAGGCGATTTTTTCTGACACTCCTAAGTTTTTTTCGAGATTATCCACATTTGCTGGAATAGTTCCTACTGATGATTGGGTAGTAAAACCAATGGCCTGGACCGAAAAATTCTTCGTAAAAAACTTAAATGGATTTAGGCCTGCAAAGATACTTATTAGGGCACCTGTTGTGACATAGGAGTGGATAAAGGAAGCTAAATAAGTTAATAAAAGGACCGATACCAAAGGTTTAATGGCAGAGTAGTCAATCCTTGCAACGGCCGATCCTATTAAGGATAGGACGGCATATGGGGTGAAGCTTGTCACAAGGCTTACTAGCCTATTTATTATCTCAGAAAAAGATTCAATAAAGGCAACAAAAGGCCCAACTTCCTTTTCCTTGCCATTTTCAATTAGGCTTAAAACCACAAAACCAATTAAAACTGCAAAAACAATTATAGGTATGACCCTGCCGTTGGCTGCGTCATCTATAATATTTTTTGGGAAAAAGTCCACGATTGCCTCTGCAAAAGTAGGGACTTCTCTGGCTTCTGCAGGTTCTGGTAGGGGTATGTTTGCGTTTTTACCAATAGCAAAAACTACTGCAAGGATTACCCCAAGTGCAGACCCCAAAACATTGTGAAGGCTTAAAATCCCAAGAGTTTTAAGGCCTATGGATTTAAGCCTCTTTATAGATTCATTTGAAATTACAACCTTAATTACAGATGTAAGAAGCAAAGGAATTACTAGGGCGAAGAGCAAATTAGCGTAAATTTCTCCAAAAATCCCAAAAAGTTCAGTTTGACCCTTAAAAACAAGGCCCAGACCAAGACCTAAAAGAGATCCAAGGATGACCCTTGAAGAAAAGCTTGCGCCTTTCTTTTTCATAAGACTTAGACCATAAAAAAGAACCAAGCCTACAAGTAGTGCTAAATATTTCATAAATATTCTCCTTTTTAAAAAATTTAATAAAATTAAACAAAAAACTCGTCCCCAAAAAGGACGAGTTAACGTGATTCCACCTTTATTCGTTTTAAGTTTGCTTAAAACCTCAACCGGGGTCAACAAACCCCTCTCGCTATAACAGGCGATCCTGGAGCCCGCTACTAAATTCACAGACTCGACTTAAAGATGCATAAACACAAGCTTTTTATGGTCCATCTCAGCAAAGAAACCTCTCTGTAATAATTCGCTTTGTGCTCTCTTCTTTTTAACGTCAATTTTATTATAGGATAATTATACAATTCCTAGTAAATTAGTCAAGATTAATATTCATTTTTTGTTTATATAATTTTATTAAATAAGCTTTAAAATCCAAGACTGTAATAAAAAACCTTGTTAGGTCTTTCACAATCCTAGCTCAATATCATATTCACAATATTCAGCTAAGTCCCTCTATTTTGAATATTTTTCCCAAACTACAAAACTATCTTCCCCTAGTCTTTGATTTGAATAATTGTTAGAAAGTAAAATTTTTTCATCTGCTAAGGCAAAATCTATTTGACTTCCTAAGTTAATGGCAAGGCTCAAAGTCTTTTCCTCATCAAATCTTTCTACTATTAGGAGATCTTTATGGCTATAAATTTTTATGTCACCATCTTTTATAGTTTGATGGTTTTTGATGGCTAGGATTTCTTTTACTTTTTCTATATAAGTTTTGTTTTCTTCCAGATTTTCCCAAGGAAAGGTCCTCCTACAATCAGGATCTCCCTTTCCTTCTAGGCCGATTTCTGTCCCATAGTAAAGAGAGTTCGCCCCCATATAGACCACGCTTAAGACGAGGGCTGCAAGAAGTTTATCCTTAGATCCACCTATTTCAGTAATAAATCTCGGTGTGTCATGGGTATCTAGGAAGTTAAGCATCATCCTATTTGCCTGGTCTCTATTTCTCATAATGACCATATTTAAGTAATCGCTGGTTTCTTGGGCGGATTTTTCACCCTTAAAATAGGCAAGACAAGCATTTGTGAAGGCATAATTCATTATGGAATCAAACTCATCTCCCCTAAGGAAGGATTCCGCATTATGCCAATTTTCACCGATTATAACAGCATCTGCCTTCGCCTCTTTGATTTCCTTCCTAAATCTCTTCCACAAATCGTGGCTAACTTCGTCGGATACATCAAGCCTCCAACCGTCAATATCAAATTCTTCTATCCAATACTTGGCAATTTTTATCAAATAATCTTGGACTTCCCTATTTGAGGTTTTAAGCTTTGGCATATTGTAAACATGGGCAAAGGTCTCATAGTTGATTTTCTCTACATCTGCCTTATCCCCATTTATATAAAACCAATCGTAATACCTAGACCCCTTGCCCTTTTCTCTCACATCCTTAAAAATAGGATTTTCGTGGCACATGTGGTTAAAGACCGCATCTAGAACTATCCTTATGCCAAGGCCATGGGCCTTTTCTACAAGCTTTTTAAAATCATTTTTGTCTCCAAATTGCGGATCAATTTCAAAATAATCTATGGTATCGTATTTGTGGTTGGTTGGTGATATGAAAATCGGTGTTAAATATAAGGCATTTACTCCCAAATCCTTGATATGGTCAAGTTTTTCTATAATCCCCTTAAGGTCACCACCTGCAAAAGAATTTGGTTTTGGTAAATCTTCCCAAGCTTGGTTGATGTAGGAATCATCCTTAGAAAAATCTCCCCTCCTAAATCTATCTGGAAATATCTGATAAAATACAGCCTCTTTCATCCATTCAACAGGCTCAAATAAGTCTGCCTCATGGATATAAGGCATGTGAAAAGATGTGAAATAAAATTGGTCAAAATCGTAAGTCTCTTCAAGGCCATTTTCACTTAAATAATAGGTCTCATTTTCATCCTGGACCTTAAAAACATAGGCGAATCGCTTGTCCTTTAGCTTAAAATCTGTTTCATAATAAGAAAAATACCCATCTTCAAAAGTCTTTTCCATCTTAACTTCTTGCCAAAGGTGTGGATCATCACATTTATAGGTATAAATAAGGCGTACATCAAGCTTATCATTTTTATCAGCCCTAAGTCTTATATTTAACTCATCAAGCCTTATGGCATAGGCCATAAAACTCTCACTAATATGCAAAATGGCTGGTTTATTCATATTTTCTCCTTTAGGCTTTTTTAATGATTATATGCTAGGTTTGAATATTTTCATTTTTTATACATAAAAACCCCTCCATCCCTGTTGTGGATTTTGGGGCTAATATTAGCGACTACCTTGTCTTAGAGGTATTTTTCCTTGTAGATTTCTACAATGTTTTCAACTGTAAAGCCTAATTTTTCTGCAACTTTTTCGCCAGGTCCTGAGATTCCAAAGCGATCTATGGCTATATTTATACCACAATCACCTGTCCACTCAGCCCATCCGAAAGAAGATGCCATTTCGATGCTCACTTTTCTTTTAACATCCTTTGGAATAACCATATCCCTATAAGCCTTATCTTGTTTTCTAAATAGGCTCATGGATGGCATGGAAACTACTCTTACGTCTTCTCCAAGCTTCTTCAATTCACCAGCTGCCTTTAAGGCTAGGGCAACTTCCGAACCTGTTGCTATTAATATTCCGTCAGGTGTAGGATTTTCCGAATCTTTTATAATGTAGGCGCCCTTATCAATTGAGTCTAAACTTTCAGTTTCTTTTAAATTTTCTAGATTTTGCCTAGATAGGACTATAACTGTTGGGCTATCCTTGCTTTCTAGGGCAACTTTCCAAGCTAGCCTTACCTCATTAGCATCTGCTGGTCTAAGGTCGATTGTATTTGGGATAGACCTAATCATAGCAAGCTGTTCTATAGGTTGGTGGGTTGGTCCATCTTCCCCTACTGCCACTGAATCGTGGGTGAAAACATAAGTTAGAGGAAGATTTGAAATAGCTGATAGCCTGAGGGCTGCCTTTACATAATCAACAAAAACAAAGAAGGTTGAGATATGATGGAAGCTACCACCGTGGGCAATTATTCCATTGCCAATAGCTGCCATGGCAAATTCACGCACCCCATACCAAACATTCCTACCAGATGGGTCATCTTTAAAAGATGGCGATCCACTTATATCTGTCTTGTTAGATGAGAATAAGTCTGCAGAACCTCCCCAAATATTCCTATCATATTTAGCTAGGTCTTGGAGAATTTGTCCACTTGAAGCTCTTGAAGCTAGGGCCTTATCTGCTGCTGTGTATCTTTTAATTTTCTCAAAGAAATCCTTATCAAGTTTTCTTTCTATTCCATTAATCAAAGAAGCGTAGTCTTCTGGATAGGCTAGGCTATAGGATTTTAGGAGCTCATCCCATTCTTGGTTCGCTTTTTCGCCCCTTTCGCCTAGGCTAGTCCTAAAATCTTCGTAAACTGTTTCTGGAACAACAAAATCTTCTTCCTTCCAACCATAGGCTTCCTTAGCCTTGGCAAAGTCATCAGCACCCAAAGGTGCACCGTGAACCTTGTTTGTACCTTCGTTTTCTGAACCATAACCAATTACAGTTTTAATTTCAATTATGCTAGGCTTTTCATTTTGGCTCTTTGCTTCTTCTATGGCCTTGGCTATGGCTTCTACGCTCTCTCCATCTTCGACTTTGATGTAATTCCAATGTGCTGATTCAACTCTTTTCTTTATATCATCTGAAAAAGATGTTGTAAGTTTACCGTCAAGGCAAATATCATTTGAATCATAAAGGACGATTAGTTTTGACAATTTTAGGTGGCCTGCAAGGCTCATTGCCTCGTAGGAAATGCCTTCCATGAGGTCTCCGTCCCCACACAAACAATATGTGTAGTGGTCGATTACTGGGAAATTTTCCTTGTTATAAAGGGCTGCCATGTGCTTTTCAGCAAGAGCAAGACCTACGGAATTTGCTATGCCTTGACCGAGTGGGCCTGTTGTTACTTCAACACCTTTTGTGTCTAGTCTTTCAGGATGGCCAGGGGTTTTTGTTCCTATTTGCCTAAAACCCTTGAGGTCATCAATAGAAAGCTCGTAGCCTGATAGGTGGAGCATAGTGTATAAAAGGGCAGAACCGTGACCTGCTGAAAGGACAAACCTATCCCTGTTGAAGTAGGAAGGGTTCTTAGGATTTACCCTTAGAAAATTTTTCCAAAGACTATAAATCATTGGGGCAGCTCCCATGCAAATGCCTGGGTGGCCACTGTTTGCCTTTTCAATTTGGGCTACAGATATGGTTCTGATGGCTGATATAGATTTTTGATTGATATTTTCAGTCATTATTAACCTCTCTTTACAAATGCGTCCCAATCTTTTTTGAAACTTACTATACCAGCGTCTGTTAGTGGGTGGCTCCATAGTTTAGGGAAGATTGAGCCTGGGATTGTTGCTATGTGGGCTCCTGCTATGGCTGATCCTTCTAGGTGTTTGTTGGTTCTGATTGATGCTGCTATTATTTCGCTTTCTAGTCCGTAGATGTCTAGGACTTCTCTTAGGTCACTTATTAATCTTATTCCATCTTCGCCCATGTCGTCAATTCTTCCTACAAATGGTGAGATGTAGGTGGCTCCGGCTTTGGCTGCCATTAATCCTTGGCTTACTGAGAAGATTAGGGTGCAGTTGGTTTTGATGCCTTCTTTTGATAGGGTGTTAATCGCTTTTAGACCGTCTTCTGTCATAGGTATTTTTACTACTATGTTTTTTGCCCAAGTTGCGATGTCTCTTGCTTCTTTTACCATGTTTTCATAGTCGTAGCTTGTTACTTCTGCTGAGATTGGACCTTTTACGAAGGAGGCTATTTCTGTTACTACTTCTTTGAAGTCCCTGCCTTCTTTGTTGATTAGGGATGGGTTTGTTGTTACTCCGTCACAAAGTCCTAGGTCGTTTATTCTTTTTATTTCATCTACGTTTGCTGTGTCTAAGAAAAATTTCATTTATAACTCCTTATTCTCTTCCTTTTTGTTTTTTAAAAAACAGTGAATTTTAACCAGCAAATTATTCTTTGCTTTAAAAACTCACTGTTAAAAATTAAAATATCTCGTTTATTTTTTCTTTAAAATCAATAGCTGCTTGTTTTGGGTTTTCTGCCTTAGCTATTCCCCTGCCTGCTATGAAGGCATAGACATTTATTCCCTTGAATAGTTCTAGGGTATTTACGTCAAGTCCACCTGTAGCATATACTTTAAAGCCCATATCTATTAATTTTTGGATTTTCTTTAAATCTTTTTCTCCCCATGTTTCACCACTTAAGAGGGCATCTCTTGATTGGTGGTAGACTACTTCATCTATTCCTATATCCATCCATTGTTGAGCTTGGTCAAATGTCCAGTCTCCATATAGTTCTACTTGGAGTTTGTCTATTTCTTTTTTTGCGGATTGCATGGTTGGGATTGTCGCACAGCATATTACTGTCATTATGTTTGCACCTGCATTTTTGCAATTTTTTGCTACTGTTCCACCTGCATCTGCACATTTTGTATCTGCTAGGATGTCTTTTTCAGGATATAGGGCTCTGATTGCTCTTACTGGTTCCATTCCGTCTTGGAGGCATAGAACTGTTCCTACTTCGAGTATATCTACTACATCCCCTACTTCCCTAACTGTTTCTAAGGCTTCTGCTAGGTTTTGGCTATCTAAAGCTATTTGTAATTTTGGTTTTGTCATTATTCTCTCCATTTATTTTAGTTTTCCGGTCAAAAATTCATAGGCATCGGTAATTATTTCTTTATAATTTTCCTCACCGTGGTTCCAGAATTCACCTGTATATATGTTCACGCCTTGGTCTTTAAGTTCAGCTATACATCTTTCATATTCTGTATGGCCACCAGATCCAAATGTCATATCCCTATAGATTCCTGGATTGGTTTCTTTAAGGTGGGCTGCAAATATATGGCCCTTACCAAGTTTCAAATCTTCGACTACATCTGTTCCGTATTTAACAGCAGCATTTTTCAAGTTTCCTATATCTGGATAAATGCCTAGGTATGGGCTATCAATTAGGTTTACATATTTCATTGCCTTTTCAACTGTATCCATAAATTCAGTTTCCATAGTTTCAAAGGCTAGGATTACCCCATACTTGCTAGCCATCTCTACAGCCTTACCTAGATTTTCAACAAAATATTTTTCAGTTTCTGCTGTTGATTTTTCGTAATAAACGTCATAGCCTGCCAGCTGAATAATTTTTATTCCATTAATGTCTGCAAATTCGATTGCCTTTTCCATTATAGCTAGACTTTTATTTCTTTTGAAAGTATCTAGTGACCCAAAAGGATATTTTCTATGGCCTGATAGGCACATAGTTCTCACCCTTAGGCCCTCATCTCTTTGGGCCTTGGCTAGGTTATAGGCAAAGCCTGAAAAAATCCTATTTAGCTTTGCATCACTTTCATCAATACTTATCTCAACTTGATCAAAGCCAACTTCCTTGGCTAGTTGCAATTTTTGATGGATATTCAGTTTATCTGGCATGGCCTTTTCGTAAATGCCTAAACTAGTTTTGTCCATAATAAGAATTTGCTCCGTGTTTTCTTAAGTAGTGCTTGTCAAGAAGTTCTTGGCTCATTGCGTCGTGTTTGCCTAGGGCTTCTAAATGCCAATCCATAAAGGCTACTTCTTCTAATACTACTGAGTGGAATACTGAATCCCCAGCGTCCTTGCCAAAGGTAAATGGTCCATGGTTGGCTACTAGAACTGCAGGTACTTCATCAGCTTTTAGATTTCTTTCTTTGAATGTTTCTATGATTACAAGACCTGTATTCTTTTCGTATTCGCCTTGTATTTCTTCCTTGGTCATATCCCTTGTTACTGGAATTGGTCCATAAAAGTAATCAGCATGGGTTGTACCTGTTGCTTTTACATCCAATTTTGCCTGAGCCATTATTGTTGCCCATCTTGAGTGGGTGTGGGTGATTCCAGATATTTCTGGGAAAGACTTGTAGAGCTCAATATGGGTTGGAGTGTCGCTAGATGGCTTTAAATGACCATCTACGACGTTTCCATCCATATCTACGACAACCATATCTGAAGGCTTCATTGTTTCATAATCAACACCTGATGGCTTGATTACAATATATTTCCTATCTTCACTTATTTCTGATACGTTTCCCCAGGTGAATTTTACCAAACCATATTTTGGTAAAAGTAAATTTGCCTGGCAGACTTTTTCTTTTAATTCTTCTAACATAATCCCTACTTACTTTTCTTTTCTATTTAAAATTTCTACTTTTCTAAAAGTTTATGTTCTAAGATTCTCTCTTTAGCTTCATCCTTAGAAAGGATATTCTTCATGCCTATAATTTCAACGCCTTTAGCCTTAAGTTGGTCAAAGTCTTTCATAAAATTGACAGCGCAGAATATAACATCTGCAGTCCTACCTGTTGACTTACCTTCAGATAGGGAGCAGTGAGAAATATCTAATTTTCCTTGATAATCAAGCTCATTGAAAGCTTGTTTAATCTTGTTCATCATCATTAAAGATGTTCCAGCTCCGTTTGCACATGCAACAATAATTTTCATCTTATCCTCCTAATCATTTATTACTAGTTTCTTTGTATGCTTCGTAATCTTCTGTAATTAAGAAATAACCTTCCTTGTTTTTTCTGTATTGGATTTGTAGAATAGCTATAAATACTATCGCAACTATAGCAACACCTATATAACCAATATTGTTCATTAATACTGTAGCTAATGGCCATACTGTAGCCCAGTCTACCATTCCTAGGTAACCACCATATTGGGCAAGTCCTGTGTATGATGCTATGAAAGCTGATCCAAATACTTGAACTAGACCTGATATAAATGGAATTAGGAATGCTGCCTTATAACCTCCTCTATTATTAGAGTACACTCCTAGGACAGCGTTATCAAAGAATAATGGAACGAATCCTGCAATTATAAGTGTAGGTGATTTCATTAAGAATAAGATAGCTATAGCTAAAAATTGGCCAATGGCACCAAACATGAATCCTATGGTAACTGCATTTGCTGATCCGAAACCAAAGATTGCTGCACAATCGATTCCTGGAAGAGCACCTGGTAATAATTTATTTTGGATACCATCAAATGATGCTGTTAATTCACCAACGAATGTTCTTACACCTAGTTGAAGGATAGCAAGGTTTACTGCGAAAGAGAATGAAGATTCTAGGATATAGAAGAAGAAGTTATCATCCACCTTCAAAGCTTCTTGAGCGATTAGGTATTCCTTGCCAAGGATTAATTGGATTACACCAAAGAAAGCTGTCATCAATATAGCAGTTGCTACCATGTTTTCATTAAAGATTGATAAAAATCCTGGTAATTCAATATCGTCTAAGTTTTTGCTGTTTTCTTTGTGGTTTTTAAATAATTTATCTGATAACCAACAAGCAAATCTGATACCAAACATTTGTTGGTGGGCTATACAGAATCCTGCTCCATCGGTAAGTTTTTGTGTATCTTCAACTGTTAAGTTTGAACCTACTGCCCAATAAAGTCCTAGTAAAACTGCCATTATAATTAGGATTGGGGTTTGACCTAGAGTAGGGAAACAAAATACAATTAGCCAGAAGGCTGTGGCAGCTTGTTGCATCTGAACGTGGCCTGTTGTAAATACCGCCCTCATTTTTGTAATGTTTTTAAGTCTTACAAGAACAATATTTACTATGAAAGCTATAAGAAGTAAAAGCATAACTTGAGAGAAAGACCTACCCAAATGCTCCATTCCTTCTGTAACAGCATTTTGTCCAAAATATGGATCTATAACTGTAGCTGATATTTCAAACCTGTCTTTAAGACCTGTTAAGATTGGTCTAAATGTCTTTACAAGCCCACCAGAACCAACACTTAAAATCATATATCCAACTGTAGCTTTGATAAAGCCTGCCAAAGCTTCGTACCATTTTCTACCATCTAGTAGATAACCTATAAGTACTAAAAAACCTATAAAAAATGCTGGTTTTGTCAGTATGTTTTTTACAAAACCGTTAAGTATTGCGTATAAAAAGTCCATAACTACTCCTAAATATTATATTTTTCTTTTACCTTAATAAGGTCATCGAGGTTACCAACCTTATTTAAATCTTCTATAACCTCTTCATTGCAAAGGATTTCAGATAGTTCGCAAATATTTTCCATATGTTTTTCTGGATTGGTACTTGCTACAGTAAAAAATAATCTCGCATCCTTTTCTCTATCATCTTCGTCAAATACTACCGGCTTATTAACCTTCATAAAAGATATAGCGGTATCTTTTACACCTTGGGCACACTCCTGACAATGCGGCATAGCTACACCAGGAACAAGCACTATGTATGGGCCATATTTATTAACAGTCTCTATAATTTGTTTTGGATAATTCTCATCCACTATGTCTTTTTCAATCAATTTTTCGCATGATTTTTCTATAGCTTCCTGCCAACTACCAACTTCCTCACAAAAGTCATATAAACCTTTTTCAATTATTTCATTAATCATTTTCTCTCCATATATTTTTTGTGGCAAAGGATAATCCCTTTGCCACATGGGTTAAACCCTATTATAAGATTGATTTGAATGGTACGTTTCTTGGATTTTCAAAAGCGTCTTCAAAACCAGGCCTGTACCTATACTCTAGCTCGTCTTTCATTGTTGGCCATACATATTTACCTCCAACTTCCCAAATATATGGTTTAAAAGTATATTTTGACCTATCTTTTCTGTAGTTCCATAGATATTTAATCTCTTTTGGATCTGCTTTGAAGTTTGTCCAAACATCGTGATGGATTGGAATTACTACCTTACATCCAACAGATTCTGCCATTCTTAGGATGTCTATAGAAGTCATCTTATCTTGGTTTCCAACTGGGTTATCACCATAAGAACCAAAGGCTATATCTATGTCGTATTTCTTACCAACTTCAGCATAACCTATTGAGAAGTGAGAATCTCCTGTGTGGTAAACTGTACCAGCTGGCATTTGGATTAGGTAGTTTACTGCCTTTTCATCCATATTTGTTGGGCAAACACCTTCTATATCCTCGCCAACTTCTGTTGTTACAAGACATGTTCTATCGAAAGAATCAAGAGCTATGATTGTTGTATCCTTAATCTTGATTTCATCTCCTGGTTTTACAACTATGCACCTATCTTCAGGAACACCATAAGAAAGCCATTTTTTAACTGATTCTTTTGGTCCTATGAAAGGAACATCATCTGCACAATTTCTAAGAACTGCTGCTGCAAAGAATGGGTCGATATGATCGTTGTGATAATGTGTAGATAAAACTGCGTCTACTTTAGTAACTGCAAATGGATCATAAACGATTGGGTTAGCTCTTAAGTTTGGTTGTAGAGCTTTACCACCAGTCATGTTTCTCATTTGATGGTAAGGAGCCATTTCCTTAACTTTCTTTGTTCTCTTACCATTTCCAAACCAGAGGTCTATAGCGATGTTAGTATTGTTTTCAGTTTTAAACCAAATACCTGTACATCCTATCCACCACATTGCAAATGTGCCTTTTTCTACAACTTCTTCATCGATTTCTTCGTTTAACCAGGTTCCCCACTCAGGGAAGGCGCCTAGTATCCATTTTTCTCTTGTAATTTCATCTATTTGACTCATCGTATCCCTCCATAAAATTACTGTAATATCTTCTATCTGTTAATATGATATAATGTTTTTTTTGATTGGTCAAGCAAAAAACTTCATTATCGACCTATATTTTACGATTTATTTGATTGTTTTATATTTATTATTGAAAATACCTAGGACAAACCAAATATTTATAAAAATAATTAATCAAACAATCTGTTATTTTTTGATTATTTGATTGTTTTGAAAAGTAATATCATTTTCATTTAAGTTTTATATGATTTTTTTGATTTTTTTACCAAATAGTATTATCATATATATGAGAGTATATATACGAGGTAAGTATGAAAATAAAAAAATCAATCGTTGATAACAGAAGAGAGAGTATTCTCAAATATATAGACGACAAAGAAGAAACCAGCACCCAGGAACTTGTCGATACTTTCAAGGTTTCAGAAATTACAATAAGACGTGACCTAAGTTTCCTTGAGTCCATAGGCAAAATAGTTAGGTTTTATGGTGGCGCTAAAATCAACAAGAATAATGACACTAAAAATTTTGTTTTAGAAAACAAGAAGGATAGGATTGCCCAAAAGTGTGCAGAATTTATCAATGAATACGATGATATCTTTATAAATTCATCATCTACAGCCCTCCTAGTCCTAAAATATTTAAAAAACAAGAGGATTAATGTAATTACAAATAATGCTAGGGCCCTATTTTTGGATATAGATCCTCATGTGAATGTCACTCTTACAGGCGGTAAAATTTCCTATCCAAAAAACGCCCTTACAGGTATTTTTGCCATAAACAACCTAAAAATCCTAGCTTCTGATATCACAATCATTGGTATTTCAGGCATTAGTAAGGAAGGAGAGTTGACAACCTCCCTAATGGATGAAGTTGAGATTAACCAGTATATGATCAATGAATCAACAAGCAAAAATATCCTAGTCTGCGATTCGTCCAAATTTTCTAAAACAGCAAATTTTAGAACAGGCACCCTCAGCAGCATCGACATAGTAATAACCGACGATGACCTAGATAGGGAAAGCATCGAGATGCTCGAGAAAAATAAGGTCCAATTAATTTTGGTTTAATGAAATATCCTAAGAAAAAAACCTAAACACCAGTAAATACTGGCAGTTTAGGTTTTTTATCGTTTCAAATTCATATACCAAAGCAAAATCCACCTCAAGGGATTTTTTATTTAGGCTTGGGTTTCTGGTTTCTTTTTGATTATTCCTAGGATTAATCCTCCAATTATTGCTCCTATTAGTACTGCTACTACAAATAGAAGGGCTTGGTTTAAGCTTACCATGGCTGGAAGGATGAAGATTCCGCCGTGTGGAGCTGGAGCGCTTACTCCAAAGTAGCCGACGATAGCGCCTGCTAAACTAGAGCCTATTACACATGATGGGAGAACTGTTTGTGGCTCTGCTGCCGCAAATGGGATGGCTCCCTCTGTGATGAAAGATGCACCTAGGATATAGTTGGTGATGGTAGTTTTCTTTTGTTCTTCATTGAATTTGCTCTTGAAGAAGGTTGTTGCAATAGCAATTGCAATTGGTGGCACCATACCGCCTACCATAACAGCTGCCATGAAAGTTCCAATGCCTGTATCAGTGAAAGCACCAATTGCAAAGGCATAAGCAGCCTTGTTGATTGGGCCACCCATGTCGATTGCCATCATTCCTGCAAGAAGGGCTCCAAGAAGAACCATATTTGTGCCAGAAAGACTCATTAGCCAATTGTTGATAAAGTTATTAACACCTGTAAATACTGGATCAACTGCAAAGAACATGATTGCTCCTACAATTAAAAGTCCAAGTACAGGGTAAATTAACATTGGTTTTAAGCCTTCAACTGATTTTGGAAGATTTCTTGTAGCTTTTTTAAGTAAGTTTACAACGAAACCCGCTATAAAACCACCAATCAAACCACCGATAAATCCTGCACCACGACTTGCCATTAAACCTGCAACCATACCTGGCATGAGGCCTGGCCTATCAGCTATTGAGTAGGAAATATAACCTGCAAGGATTGGTATCAAGAAGGAAAAGGCATCCCCTCCAAGACCATTGAGGAAGGTGAATACTGTTGATTCATCGCCAGCAAATCTCTCAAATAGGAAGGAAATAGCAAGTAGGATACCACCGCCAATTACAAATGGCAACATGTGGCTAATACCATTCATCAAATCGCCGTAAATTTTTTGGCCGATTGATTGTTTTTCTTCGCTATAAGACTCTTTTGAGCCGCCCTCTTCGCGGTAGATATTGGCTTCACCTTTTATAGCCATATCCACAAGTTCATCAGCCTTTCTGATTCCATCAGAAACTGGTCTTTGGATTACTTTTTTGCCGTTAAATCTAGCAGTTTCAACTTTTTTATCAGCTGCAATTATGATTGCGTCTGCTTTTTCAATTTCAGATGCTGTTAGTCTATTTTTGATTCCGTCAGAACCATTAGTTTCAACCTTAATATTAACTCCCCTGGCCTTTGCTGCCTTTTCTAGGGCTTCTTGAGCCATGTAGGTGTGGGCAATGCCATTTGGACAAGCAGTTACAGCTAATAGGTTGATTTCTAATTTTACTTCTTGATTTTCAGCTTCTTCTTGGACTGGTTTTTCTTTTTCAGTATATTTTTCAATTACTGCGTAAACTTGGTCTTCATTTTCTACTTTTTTAAGGTCGTCTATAAAGCCGTCTTTCATAATCATCTTTGAAAGCTCTGCAAGGGTTGCAACATGGAGGTTATTTTCCCCATCAGGAGCTCCTATGGCAAAGAAAATCTCTGTTGGCTCTCCATCTAGGGCATCGTAGTCGAGTCCTCCGATTTTTCTTGCAAATAGGACTGCAGGTTCAATTACAGTTTTATTTTTGCTGTGAGGGATAGCTACTGATTCGCCGAGTGCTGTTGATCCTTGGGCTTCTCTTTCCCTTAGGCCCTCTGCAAATTCTTCTGCACTTTTTACATAGCCTTTTTCAAAAAATTTGTCAGCAATTTCTTTGATAGCTATTTCTTTAGTCTCTGCCTTAAGGTCTAGGACCATCAGGTCTTTTTTTAATAAATCTCTAATTTCCAATTTCTTCTACCTCTACTTTGCTTAATATTTGGTTAATCATATCCCTATCTGCTATATCTGGGCTAAAGGCTGTCGCTGTTCCACAAGCAACTGCCAATTTGTAGGCATCAATTTTTTCAAGTTTATTAACCATTCCATAAACAAAACCGCCCACCATAGAGTCACCTGCACCTACTGAATTTACTAGCTTGCCTTCAATTGGCTTTGCCCTGTAAGCGTGATTTTCATCCACAAAAATCGAACCCTTTGCTCCAAGAGAAACAATTACATTTTTAGCTCCGAGTTCATTTAACTTCCTAGCATATTCGACTAGGTTTTCATCATTTATTTCAGTTTGGAAAATTTTTCCCAATTCCTCTTCGTTTGGCTTAACCAAAAGTGGTTTAAAGGCCAAATAATCCAAAAGTTTTTTATCAGCAATATCAATAGTGAAGTCTGCCTCGGTTTTTTCTATGACTTTCTTATAAAAATCAGAATCCAGCGAATATGGCAAAGACCCTGAAATAACAATGACATCTCCCTTTTCGATTTCTTTTAGGCTGTCAAAAAACTTCTCGACTTCTTCCTTTGAAATCTTTGGCCCCTTGGCATTAATTTCTGTTTCCTTGTCGTATTTTAGTTTGACGTTTATTCTTGAATTTTCCTTAATTCTTACGAATTTTTCATCAAGACCCAAGTCCCTTATGGAATTTGCTATATATTCTCCAATAAATCCTCCGACAAAGCCCAAATTTACTGGCTTTTCTCCGAGGTTGTGGAGGATTTTGCTAGCCATAATCCCCTTACCACCTGGGTATTTTTCGTCTTCACTCGCCCTGATTGTCGCCCCATCTTCGAATTTATCAAACCTTAAGATGTAGTCAATGGCAGGGTTGGTTGTAATTGTATAAATCATTCTTCCTCCGTAATTAACTTGATTTCATCCCTTGTCGCTATTGTCGCAAAATACCTGATATTCTCCTTTGATCTATCAGCTAAAACGTAGGCCCTAGTTGAATTTTCAATAGCCTTTGCCTTAACCATGGCTTCGTTGATGTCGGCTGTGTAAAAGCCCTTGTCATCAAAACCATTGGCCCCTATAAAGGCTAGGTCAAAATTGTACTTTCCTATTGATGCAAGAGTCTTTGGGCCAGTTGTAACTTTGGTTTCTGATTTTATCTGACCTTCTAAAAGTATGGTTGAGATATTTTTGCCGATTAATTTCTCAACATGCATAAGACCATTTGTCACAATTGTTATATCCTGGCCATTTTCAAGATAATCAATAACTTCATTGCAGGTTGATCCAGCGTCTAGGTAGATATACTTAGCATCTCCAATTAGGCTTTTAGCCTTCCTGCCGATTTTGGATTTTTCACTTAGCCTAATTTTTTGATTGTCAGTGAAATTTATCTCTCTTGGGACGATAGAATTTAAAACCGCACCTCCATGGACCCTTGTAATCTTGCCCATATCTTGCAAATAAGACAAGTCTCGCCTCAAAGTAGATTCACTAACACCTAGCTTTTCTGTTAGGATTTTATTCGAAACCGCCTCTTCTTTTTTGAGGATGTCTAGAATAATATCCAATCTTTTTTCTAATATCATATTAATATTATAGCACCGTTTCATTCAAAGTCAATCAAAAACAATCATATTCTTTCATAAGATGAAAAAATTGACTATTTTGAATGGAAAGATTATAATTATCTAAAGTACATAGGAAGATTTTAGAATATTTATAAGGAGATATGATGAAAGAACTAGAAGAAAGAATTCTTAAAGATGGGATTGTTATTGGGCCTGATATATTAAAGGTTGACTCTTTCTTAAACCAGCAAATCGACTCTAAATTAATCCATAAGATGGGCATTGAATTTGCAAACTACTTTAGAGACAAAAAAATCGATAAGGTCCTAACTGTAGAATCATCTGGTATAGCACCAGCTCTTGCTACAGCCCTTGAGCTTGAAGTTAACTGCGTTTTTGCCAGAAAAAAACAATCACTTACTACAGGTGATAACTTCTATCATTCAAGCGTATATTCATTTACCAAGCAAGTTACAAACGAGCTTATTGTATCAAAAGACTTCATAAAAGAAGGCGAAAATGTCCTAATGATCGATGACTTTTTGGCAAACGGTCAAGCAGCTAAAGGCATGATTGCAATAGTTAGACAAGCAGGAGCAAATCCAGCAGGTCTTGGAATCGTAATAGAAAAATCCTTCAGCGAAGGAAGAGAACTCATAGAAGATATGGACATAGACATCTATTCCCTAGCAAGGATTGCCAAACTAGAAGACGGAAAGATTACATTTGTAGAAGAATAAAAAATAACTGTCAGGAAAAAATCCTGGCAGTTTTTGATTGGAAATTTTTATAAATTTTTTTAATCCCTACTAGACTGATTTATATGATATAATATTAGTGCCTAACGCTTATTTTATTAGGTGGAGGGAGGTGAGAACGTTTTGTCTCGAATCATATGGGAAAATTTCTATTTCCCCTTGTTTGTAGGGTTGATTTTGCTTTTTGTAAAAAAGTATCTAGACCTTTACGACAAGTAAATAATAAAAAGACGCCAGTTGCCGCTGGCGTCTTTTTGGTGAGTTCATTTTGTCTCAAATACTCAGCTTTGTAAGAGGTGGCTTCTCTTGCTATTATTATATGAGTTTTCCTATATTTTTCAATATCAATCTTTTATCTGATTTTCTCTATTATTCTTGACCTTGTTTCAATATCATCAGTTGAGCCTGATATTGAATTATTTTTCTTGGCAAGATTTGACATTTGATCTAGAATTTCTCCTATTTCTTTGATATCTCCAGTTTTGCCAGATAATTTATCAATGCCTTCTACCTTGTACCTTCTAAGTCCCGAGTCAAATTCTTCATATTTTTCATTATAAGTATCTGACCCTTCTTTTAGCTTAAGTGCACCTGCCCTTAGGTCAAGAATTCCCTTATTTAAGTCAGAAAGACCCTTGGCCATTGGGTTTAAGGCTTTATCATTAATTGATCCAAGCTCACTTAGGGCCTTAGACCTTTCCTTAAATTCGCTAAGGCCGCCGGATAATTTTTCTGAACCTTCCCTTAAGTCGGCTGATTTTGAATCTAATAAATTTAGGCCATTAGCGAGTTTTTCGACGCCTTCTTTATTGGCTTCTGTACCCAAAAGAAGTTTATCAGAACCTTCTTTAACTTTAGCTAAGCCCTCATCAAGTTGCTTTAGGGCTTCCCCTAATTTCATCAAGTCGGAATCAGATAAGCCATTTTCAATTTTTTCTATGCCTGCTCCTAGTTTGTTTGATGCCTTTTCCAGGTCAGATTTGGATTCATTTAGCTTTTTGCTCATCTCTCCAAGACCCATGCTTAATTTGTTAAGACCTGCGGTAAGCTCATTTGATGCTCCGCTTAAGTTTTTTAAACCATCGTAAATTTCTGCATTTACCTTTGCACTGACACCGAGTTTTTGACTTTGACCATAAAGACCATTTTTGATTGCCCTTAAGTTTTCAATCTCACTTGTCAAAGAACCGTCAGTATTTTTGGCTTCTAGACTTGCGATTTGATTTTCAAGATTAGCCGCATTTTGATTAATATTTGAAATTATCTCATCAGTATTTGGCGCATTTTCTCCTGCAGCACTTAGATCAGCTATGGATTTGGATATTTTTTCTGAAGAGCCACTAGCTGATTTTAGGCCTTGGTTTAATTTTTCTACGGATTCAGCCATAGGATTTATATTTTCGCTAAAGTCATCAATACCAGCTTTGAGAGCCTTTAATGAAGTGACAAATTCTGTTAAATCATCTCCCTCAGACCCTTGGGATAATTTTTCGCTTAAGGCCTTACTCCCCTCACTTAAACTTGCAATTCCTGCATTAAGGTCAGTAGCACCTTGATTAAGACGATCTGCACCATCCATCAAATCACCCACTTTTGAATTAATCTCAGAAAGACCACCTGTATATTGGTTAAGGCCAGCATTTAAATTTGCCCCTCCCTCATCAAGGGCAGAGATGGCATTTTCCATTGGTCCTATTTTTTCTGGTAGGCTTGCAAAAGCTCCGCTCATTTGGTCAAAACCTGCAATTAACTTCTCAGATCCTGCGGATAGTTTTTCAGATCCATCAGCCAAGTCAGAAATTCCTTTATTAAGACTTTTACTTCCTTCTTTGAGTTTGCCTGAACCATCAACAAGCTTTCCTGCATTTGCTTCTAATTCATCAAGTCCAGCTTCCAAATCATCAAAAGATCCTAAGGTTTTGCCGTCTTGGAAGATTTCATTTGTGATTACAACATAGGCCTCGCCAGGTTTAAAATTTTCAACATCCATTTCAATTTCAATCTGATCTTTAAATTTATCAAGCTTTTCATCATCCAAAAGACCAGCAAAATTTTCTTTTAGACCTGGGGCAAGGACTCCTCCTACTATTTGGTTTTTGCCATCTTTTATAATTTTTGCGGAGTCAGCCTCGATATTTTTTACTTCATCATCTGCAAAGGTCATCTCGGTCAATACAAGGTAGGGAGCGTAAATTGCTTTACCTGATTTTAGATTTTCCTTAACCTTATTGTGAGCTGTAATTGTGATTTTAAGCTTGCCAGATTTTCCTTCAAGGTCTTTAAAATCTATAGCCTTGCCATCCAGTTCGTATTTTATTTCTACATCCACAGGCAAGTCCTTGTCAGTCTTACCCTGGTAATAAAAGTCTTTATCTTTAGAATTTATATCAATAAAACCGTCCTTGGGCTCAATTTTTTCGTCAGTTTCAAGGTTTTTAATGTCTCTAAGGTCTGACTTGTCCTTAATACCTGCCTTTCCGTCCTTATTTATCCAAACTGAGACAGTCTGATCTGTGACCTTGCCCGCTTCTTTTGTAACATAAACTGTTTCGTTTTTATAGGTTTTAGACTCACTAGCAAAAGCGATATTTCCTCCAAGTATAGAACTTACACTTAAAACCGCGAGTGCTTTTACAAATTTTTTATTCATTTTCTTTTCCTTCCTTAAATCCTTTTGTAGTTTTTTCAATAAATGGGATTGAGACTCCTATTATGGCTGGTAAGAAGATGATAATTACAAGCATTGAAATTATCGCACCCCTAGCCAAGAAAATACAAATAGTAGATACAATTTCCATCTTTGAGTAAATACCTACACCAATAGTTGCTGCGAAAAATGAAAGGGCAGATGTAACTATTGATTTTGATGTTTCTCTAACCGATAGGTCAAGCGCCTTATCAAGGTCTTTGTGCTTTTTATATTCAAAGATAAACCTATCCATCATCAGTATTGAATAATCAATTGTTGAACCTAATTGGACTACACCTATAATTATCGAAGTGATAAAAGGAATTGTGTGTCCAAAATAGAATGGGATTCCCATATTTATGAAAATCGCAAGTTCGATGGCTGCTATTAGAACAATCGGAATTGCAAATGACTTGAAAACTAAAGCGATGATTAAAAATACCACTATAATTGAAGCGATATTTACCATCTTGAAATCCCTGTCAGATAGGATTGTCAAATCTTTTGTCAAAACTGCCTCACCTGTAAGTTTGCCATCAGGATCGTGGGCTTTTACTATCTTATCAATTTCAGAAACTTGCCTGTTAACCTCACTTGAAGCTGTTTGGTATTCTGAATTAACCATAATCATCTGATAGCCATTTTGAACGAAGTTTTGCTTTAATTTTTCAGGTAGAACTTCGCTTGGGATGGTTAAACCTGTCATAGAATTCACACTTAAGACGTTATTTACCCCGTCCACATCTTCAATTTCTTCTATCATTGAATTTACACTTGTCTTTGATAGGTCATCCTTGACTACTATAAAATGGCTTGAAGCCATATTGTAATCTTTTTTCATCTTGTTTAAGGCAACAATTGAGTCTAGATCTTGTGGGAGTGACCTGTCCAAGTTGTAATAAAGATTAGTATTTCTTGCCCCGTAGACGGCTGGTATAAACAAAAGTAAAAATACTATAAAAAGTTTTTTCCTATGTTTGATTGTAAAACTTGCTGTCCTTGAAAAATCTGGGAGTAAAACTTTGTGGTTAAACCTATTTACAAGTTTTTCTGCCAATAAAATCATTGGTGGCAAGACTACAACTGTTGAAATAAGACCTAAAAGCACTCCCTTGCTCATCACAAGCCCTATATCCTTACCTAAACCTAACTGCATCAATAAAAGTACTAAAAATCCTGCGAAAGTTGTAAGAGATGAGGCAAAGATTGATGCTAAAGTCGAATCAATTGCCTTAGCCATGGCCTCATTATTACTTTCATTTTTCTTTTTCTTTTCTACATACCTATGGTAGAGGAAAATCGAATAGTCTGTTGTAACAGCTAACTGCAAAACAGCTGCAATTGCCTTAGTTATATAAGAAATTTCTCCCAAAAATATATTTGTCCCAAAGTTATACAAAATAGCGTAGCCAATATTTAGCATAAAGAGAAATGGGATAATAGTTGATTCATTGGCCAAAGATAGAACTACAAGGGCCAAAGCAACTGCAAGAGCCACATAAATTGGAGTTTCCCTATCGATTAAATCCTTAGTATCCTTAACCAAGGAAGAGATTCCACTTAGGTATTTTTCCTTGGACTCAAGATCTCTTATCTGATCAATTGCCTCCATTGTCCTAAAAGACGAAGATGACTCAGAAAATTTAACCATCAAAAGAGTTGAATCTTCAGCATAAAAAGCATCCCTAATCTCGTCGGGCAAAAATTCACTAGGAACTGTATCGCCTACGATTGAAGACTTTGAAATTACATCTTCAACCCCATCTATTTCTAATATTTCTTTTTTTAACTTGTCTGCATCGTGATCAGTGCCCTTTAAGATAAGCATGCCCGTAGCAGCATTCTTAAAGTCCTTATCAAGGATCTCCTGGCCTTGAGTAGACTCAAGATTTTCTGGCAAATATGATAGGATATCATAGTTTACCCCTGTGGACTTATAGCCAATCCATGATGGTATTAGTAAAATAGTCATCACCAAAAGTACCAACCTAGGATGGTATGAAATAAATTTTGATATTTTTTTCATCACTAACTTCCTTTCTAAATAGGACCAAAAAAGATAAGCTAAGACTAATAATAATTTCAAAAAAATAGGATTTTAATTATGCTAAAATCTTTTTTAACTTAAATTTATAATAATCAATTCGCAAGCAAAACAAAGTATAATTCATATTATATTATTTTTACTTTATTATAAAATTAATAATCTAAATATTTATTTTAACTATTTTTGATTATCCAAGTCTTAACTTTATGATTGTCAATCTTCGTTTTTTTCTGTCCTCAGTTTATAATACACCCTTATAAAAAGAATTCAAATTTAGAAATAATATAATTAATATATATTTTTTTATTAAGGTTTCATATTTTGCCAAAATTTAGTATTCTTATCTTTTCCCCTAGAATTTTTTCTCCTAAAATTTACGTAAATTATAAGATAAATATTGAAATTAAGGCCTTTAATATTTTTTAATAAATTTTCAAAAAAAATGCTTGACAATTATCAAGCAATAGTTTATTATTAGGATAGACGTTGATAAGGATTATCAATCTCATAGAAATTGATAAGGATTATTAATATCATAAATTACGAAATCAAATTAAGGAGATATTATGAAAAAAGTAGCAGTAGTTTATTGGTCAGGAACTGGTAACACCCTAGCTATGGCAAATGAAATAGCAGATGAACTTAAAAATTCTGAATTAGAAGTAAACGTATTAAATTGTTCAGACTTTAGCGAAAGCGATGTAGCAAACTATGACGGTTTTGCTTTTGGTTGCCCAGCTATGGGATCAGAAGAACTAGAAGATAGCGAATTCGAACCTATGTTTGAAAGCGTAGAAAAATCTCTTTCTGATAAGCCAGTTCTTATTTTCGGTTCTTATGAATGGGCTGAAGGCGAATGGATGCAAACTTGGCAAGAAAGATGCGTAGCAGATGGAATTAATCTTGCTTGTGATGGTCTAATTGCCTATGATTACCCAGATGATGCAGCTTTAGAAGAATGCAGAAGAGCAGCAAAGGATTTAGCTAACGCTCTAAAATAAAATGAACGAATTCTTGCTCGTTAATTACGCATCACAAACTTTAGCAAACAGAAAACTCGCAAATCTATTTACCTTTAAAAATACCCAAAATATCGACATTGAAAAAATGGTCGATGAGTGGAATGACGTACTTAACAAGAAAAATATGTATGTAGAAATACTTAGAAATAACGAAACTTCCGCTCAAATTTATGCCTACAGGCCTGATAAATTAACCTATGTGTTAAATCAAACCAAGGTCAAAACCCTCTTAACAGGACTAGGCTACAAAACAAATGACCTTGACCAATGCATCAGGCATTTGAAATATAGGTTCAAAAAAGAATCTTTCCCTCATGAAATCGGAATTTTTCTTGGCTACCCCTATGAGGACGTAGTTGGTTTTATCGAAAACAAAGGGGATAAATTTCTCGCCAATGGCTACTGGAAAGTCTATGCCAAAAAGGAAGAGAAAATCAAATTATTTGAAACCTACAATAAGATTAGAAAATCTTACAAACGTATTTTTAAAAGCCACGGGGACCTATCTAGGCTTTGCCTCGGCTAATTTTAGCCAGAGGTTCTTTATCCCCATTAAGGAAAATGTCTATTCCTTACCTAATATAATTTACTATGCAAAAAAAGACCTAGCCTTGTGTGAATAATTTTTCACCACTTGCTAGGTCTTTTTTTAATTTTTTATTTATCGTATAGGCCAGCTTTTTCCATTACATTTCTAAGGGTGTCAGCTGATTCTTTCATTCTTTCTTTTTCTGTATCTGTAAGTGGCACATCTATAACCCACTTAACTCCGGCCTTGCCAATTACTGATGGAACTCCGATGAAGATGTCTTTTTGTCCATATTCCCCATCAAGGTAGGATGAGGTTGAATATACTGAGTTTTCATCGTTAATTATAGCTTCCACAAGCCTTGCAAGGGCCATACCTATGCCGTAAAAGGTTGCGCCTTTTTTGTTTATAATCTCATAGGCAGCATTTTTTACCTTCTCAAAAGTGTTTAAAAGGGCCATTTCATCCACATCTGAGTGGTTGGCAACCCATTCATAGATTGGAAGGCCACCCACATTTGTGTGTGACCAAACAGGGAATTCTGTATCTCCGTGTTCACCTAGGATATAAGCGTCTACACTCCTTGGGTCAATGCCAATTAGAGAAGCTATTTCTTTTTTAAACCTTGAGGTATCAAGGCTTGTGCCAGATCCAATTACCTTTTCTGCTGGTGCACCTGAATATTTCCATGTAGCGTAAGTTAGAATATCTACTGGGTTTGAAGCGACTACATATATTCCCTCAAAGCCAGAATCCTTGATTTTGCCAATCATATCCTTAAAAATCTTTAGGTTTTTGTCAACCAAATCAAGCCTTGTTTCACCTGGTTTTTGTGGGGCACCTGCTGTAATTACAACAACTTCTGCATCCTTGCAGTCAGAATAATCTGCCTTAAAAATCTCCTTTGGTTTGGTAAAAGAAAGGGCATCTGAGAGGTCCATAGCGTCGCCCTCTGCCTTATCTTCGTTCAAATCTATAATGCCAAGCTGTCTACCAATTCCTAAAATTGTTGAAGCATAGGCAAAAGATGATCCTACTGCCCCATCGCCAACTAAAATAATTTTGCTATCTTTAATCATAATATCTCCTTTTTATTAAAATTCTAAACTATTTTTCTATTCTTATGTCTATTTTAACAAAAATTGGATATATTTCTATGACTCAAATCACACTTTTTTATTTTTTAAATCATCAATTGCATGTCTAGCAGCTTCTACAAGGCCAGAACTAGTCCACCTATAATCATCAAAAGCCTTTCCAAAATTATCGTAGTCGATTTCAGTTTGACCTGTATAGGATGCTGACAAGTGGAAATTTTCTATATGAGTTTTCTCGTAAATCTCTTTTATATTTTCAAAATTTACCCCAGAACCTGCCATGATTTCGATTTTATCCCCGTATTTGGCTTGTAAATCTCTAATCAAATCCAAACCCTCAACAGCTTTTGGTTTTTTGCCAGAAGTAAGAATCCTATCTACTCCCATCTTGATTAGTTCTTCGATTTTTTCTTCACCATCATTAGAATAATCAAAGGCCCTATGAAGGACAACCTTCTTTGGAAAGGCCAGATATACAAGTTCCTTCATAGTTTCTATATCAAGATTTCCATAAGAATCAAGAACTCCAAGAACAAAACCATCAATAGGTTTATCCTTTAAGGCAATTATTGTCGCCTTCATTTGTCCAATTTCAAAATCATCATAGGTAAAATGGCCAGGTCTTGGTCTTACCATGACAAATTTTTCTATATTATCATACTCACAACAAATATCTACAAGTCCAGGATCTGGAGTTAGACCGTCAAGAGTTAAAGCCGAGCAAATTTCAACCCTATCAGCCCCACCAAAATAGGCTCCAATCATTCCGTCAAAAGAATCGATACAAATTTCTAATTTCATAAATCCTCCTTTAGTTTTTCTATCTTAATTATAACAAAATATAATATTTTAGGAAAAAATCCCAAATAAAAAAGCCAGGAGTTACAAACCCATAGCTTTTAAATCTTATTCCTGGTTAAAATCAGCAAATTTTATGATATTTACCTGGCAAGAAGCCATAGCTACTAGGCTTGCTTGGTGGGCTGTCTCACTTGTGGCCCTGCACAAGTCTTCAATTACAGTCACTTCTGTATCAAGTAGGGCGTTTTTGATCATTATGGCATTAGAAAGCACACATATGTCTGTGCAAATTCCTACCATGTAAATATTTTTAATTTTTTCTTTTTTATCTAAGTCTTTAAGGTAATCAACAAGTTCATAAGAGCCGAAAGATGGCTTGTCTATTATCTTTTTGCCCTTAGTATCAATCCTAACTTCCCAACCCTTAGTTCCTTTAACACAATGGGTCACAGGAAGGTGCTTGCCTTCAAGACTTTCCAAATAAGATTCCTCGTGGGTATCCCTAGTAAAAACCACCTCGCCCTTAAAATCTTCAATTAATTTTTCTATAGGCTTTACAATCTTGTCATTACCTTCATTACCGAGAGCACCGTCTACAAAGTCATTTTGCAAGTCAACTACTAATAATACATCCATGATTTATCCTTTCTATCTCTTAACAAATTATATATAATCTTTACTAAGCTTCTAATTCTCGTATTTGCCTATCAACCTTATCCCTAATTTCGACAACAGCATGCCTTAATTCTTTTAGCGCTATGAGGTTTTCTTTTATTTCGCCTTGGACCCTAATATCGGTGAATATATTGTCAAAAACTATGTCGAATAGCTCATCTGAGAGCATATCTGGTATGGCATCTGGCAAACTTATATCAACATCACTGAGTTCTTTATTGAGAGATTTTAAACTTAGTGATAATTCTTCTAGGCTGCGGTTTGCCTCGCCTATCTTATTTCTTTTAACAAGGCTTGGAATTAATCCCCCACCAAAAATATCTAAAATCCCCCAAGATGAGGCAGATTTTAGTTGGTTAAGACCCGCATCAATCCTAATTATAACCTGATCTGCGGCTTCTTTTGCTTCTTTTAATTCCTTTAGTCTATCCATAGAGCCTCCTTTTTTACATTATATTTTATAAAGACTTATTTGCAATAAAGTAATTTATTAAAGTGACTTTGTTAACAAATAATTGTTTATAAATCATTAGCTAGGGTATATTAACTAATGTAGACTATTAATATAAATGGAGGATTAATATGAAATTAACAGAAACAGTTCAAACAGCTGATTGGAAAGCTGAAAAACACGTTCCAGTTATCCACGTTACAAAAGAAGACGGTCTTTTACACATCAAGGCTAATGTTGGTGAAGAAGTAGAACATCCAAATACATTCGAACACCACATCGCATGGATTAAAGTTTTCTTTAAACCAGAAGGAGCAAAATTCCCAATCGAAGTTGGTTCTTATGAATTCAAGGCACACGGCGAAGATGAAATCTTCACACAACCATGTGTAGAAGCTAGAGTTAAAACTGACAAGGGTGGCGAAGTTTACGCACTTGCATACTGCAACATCCACGGTCTTTGGGAAAACTCAGCAGAAATCTAAGACAAATAAAAAAGCAAGGTTTTAGCCTTGCTTTTTTCTTGCCTATTTTTCGGTAAAATCATTATATTTTTAATTTCCAAATTAATTTTATCGAAATTTTCCTCTTCATAATCCAAAATCTAATCGCTTTATAAAAGACTTTCTGGCCTTTACAAAATTATAATTCTTTTATTATATCATCAATTATCCCAACTGCGACTTTGGATGCACGTTCGAAATTTTCGTAAAACTCTGCTCCACCTTCGGTAAGGGCATCCGAAACTGCCTTAATCATTAGAAAATCTGCTCCGTATAAGTGGCAAGAAAGGGCAATTGCAGCTCCTTCCATATCGACAATATCACAATCCCAGTCATTTGCTAGCTTAGTTTTTGCCTCAAGACCTGCTATGAATTTATCACCTGAAGCAAGCCTTACTTTTTCCAAATGTGGATCGATTTTCATTGCCAAATCAACCAAGCTTTCAGTGGTCTTCATGGCCACATCGTCAAAAATCTCGTATTGGCCTTTTGCAACATTATCTACATCAGATGTGTCCCATTCGTAATGGCAGACACTTTCTACAACAGTGAGCTCTTCTACCTTTCGATCATTTAAAGCACCCACAACCCCATAATTTATAATGGTTTCGCATTTATAAAAATCAAGCAGAAGGGTCATGGCAATGGCAGCGCGAATTTGCCCTGCACTTGAAGGGCAAACATAAACATCCTTGCCATGGATATGGTATTTTAAAACTTCAAAACTACCGTGCTTGTATCTTTCTATTGGTTCTTTATAAATATTATAAAAAGCATCAAATTCAACTGCTACTAATATTCCTATATTCATCTTATCACCTCAAAACTATTATATAATTTATTGGCTAAATTTCCATTAGCTTAACTAGGTCCTGTGGGTCCAAAAATAAGCTAGCTATCTCTATTAAATTTATGGCTTTAATTTTAAATCCTTATTTTCAAAGTAGGATTTCTCTCCTATTTGATTCCTAAAAGCCTGTCAACATCTTCCTGATCCACATCTTCAAGACTTTTTGTTGGCCAATTTGGATTTTTGTCCTTGTCTATCAAAACTGACCTAATGCCTTCTTCAAGGGCACCGGTTTTTCGACCGTATTTAATAATATCTAGGTCTAAGTCAATGGTTTCTTGCTTTGTCAGCTTTTTACCTAGGAAATATTTTTTGAATTGGACTTCTAGCATAAAAGGATCCCTATTATTTAATACTCCTAGACTTTCTTTTGCAAAATCAGAATCACTTGCTTCTAGGCTCTTTTTGATCTCTACTACCTCATCTTTTGAGAAATGCTTTTCTATTTCTTCTAAATTTTTGGTATTTTCTGTTTCTTTTGCAAACTGGCTTAAATCTAGGATTTTTTCCTTAAAATCCTCTATCAAATTATCTGAATTTGTATCCATGTTCATAAGCCTTTTAATAAGCTCGTCATAATCTTTTGAATCAATCACCATATGGCAAAATCCATATCTTAGAAGGTCATCAGGATATAGCCTTGCCCCAAGTAAGCCCACATATTGGCCCATAGCTTGTGGTAATTTTGATATGAAATATCCTAGGCCCACGTCTGGCACAAAGCCTAGGCTTGTTTCAGGCATGGCCCAGTTTACAGTTTGGTCTGCTATTATGAGGTCAGAATGGATTGTTAGGCCAATTCCTCCGCCCATGGTTACGCCAAACCAATGGCTTATGATTGGTTTTGGATAGGTCATTAAATATTTATCAAGGGCAAACTCCTCTTTGAAAAATACTTCCTTTTCCTTAGCCTCATCATTTTTAAGATAATCTACATATATTTCCTTAAGGTCGCCCCCTGCACAGAATCCTCGTTCATTTTTTGAGTCAAATAAAACAGCCTTGATTGCCGGGTCCTTTTCCCAAGATTTCAAAGTTTCTTCGATTTTTCCTATCATGTAACGATTTAGGGCGTTTAGGGCCTCTGGTCTATCAAGATATATTATTCCAATTTTATTTTTTATTTCAGTTTTTATCATAAATCCTCCTGGATTTTTTTTATTAAAATCAATCTACCTTATATATACCAATATGGACCTATGGTTAAACAAAAATTGTCAATCTTTGCTGGATTTTCAAAAAATGGTTAAATTTTCGCAAAATAAAATAGCCCACAAGAGCTATTTTATAATTTTATATATTATTTTTTAGCGTTTGCAGCTGCGTTTTCACCAGCGATTCTTCCGAATACTGTGATGTCAGCCATTGCAACTGATCCAAGTCTGTTTGAACCGTGGATACCACCTGTAACTTCGCCTGCTGCATAAAGTCCGTCAATCCATTCGCCGTCTTTGTTTAGAACTTGTGCGTCTGTATTGATTTTTAGACCGCCCATTGTGTGGTGAACAGCTGGTGCTGCCTTCATCATGTAGAATGGTGCGTCTTTTACTTGCCAGCCTAGCATTCTTAGGTTGAATTCTGGGTCTTCTTTCTTTGCAGAGTTTTCATTGAAAGTCTTAACTGTTTCAAGAAGTGCATCCTTGTCGATTCCAAAGTGGTCAGCTAATTCTTCAAGTGTGTCAGCTTTTACCATTAGGCCCCTGTCAAATAGTGATTTTGCTTCTTCTGGGTTTGATTTCATGGTGCCTGTTTTTTCGTTTGATGTTTCATCCCAAAGTACATAGCCAACATAGTCTGTTTGAGCCTTGATTGCCATTGAGATTTCTCTTCTTGTGCCTAGTTCTTCAACAAATCTCTTACCTTCTTTGTTTACAAGTAGGGCACCACCAACAAGTCTGGTGTCTCCACAGTAAAGAAGTTTACCAGTTTCAACGTCACATACTGGGTAAAGTTGGATTTTATCCATGTCAACTGTGTCTGCACCAAGTTTTTCTGCCATTAGGATACCATCACCTGTAGCTCCTGGTGAGTTTGTTGATAGGACGTGTTCGTCAATTTCCTTATCATTTTCATAGCACATATCAGCATTGGCACCAAATCCACCTGATGCAACTACAACTGATTTAGCGTTTACAACTAATTCGCCATCTTTGGTTTCTGCCTTGATTCCACAAACTTTTCCGTCTTTTGATAAGATTTCCTTAACATCTGTTTCTGTTAGGACTTCGATTCCTAATTCTTCAGCCTTCTTTAGGTAGTTTTTGATTAATTCATTACCTGTGTGAGCTGCTGGAATTAGAGATCTTTTTACAGAGTGGCCACCGAAGAACATTAGAGAATCTAACCACTCAACGCCAATGTCATCTCTTAACCAGTAAGCATCTTCTGTAGCCTTGTCTGCTAGAACCTTGATAAGCTCTGGATTTCCGCCTGCTTCTTCAACGTCTTTTGCAAATAATTCTTTAGAATCTTCGATACCTTCTTCTTTTTGGATGTCGTTTGCTGGTGCTGCATATTCTCCACCAGAAATTAGGGTATTACCACCAACTGATGCTAGTTTTTCAACTAGGATTACATTTGCTCCTGCTTCCTTAGCAGAAACTGCAGCAGCAAAACCTGCACCACCACCGCCTATAACAACAACGTCAGTATCTTTTTCAACTGTTTCGCCTTTTTTCTCTTCGCCTTCAGTTTCAAAATTCTTTACATCCCTACCACTTGCTTCGATAGCAGCCTTAACTGCTTCTATTACTGCAGTAGATGTAACTGTAGCACCTGAAACTGTGTCAACATTAATAGAATTGTTTGCAACAATCTCTTCTACAAGCTTATCAGCTGCCTTATCACCAAGACCTTCTGTTTCTTCGTGTTCTAGGTCGATTTTTGTGATCTTATCCCCATCGAAAGTTACTACAGCCTTAAGGTCTCCATTATGACCTGCTGCTGTACCTTCGCCAGTTGGCTCGCCTGTAGCTTCTTCTACCTTTGTTTCCTTAGCGTCCTCTGCCTTATTATCAGTCTTAGCGCCTCCGCAAGCTGAAAAAAGCATAGTCATTGAAAGCAATAATGCTAACGTTTTACTTTTGTTCATATACTCTCCTTTTATGTATTCTGTTCCTACAGTATGATATCAAATATATAAAACCTTTGCAAGCACTTAGGATAGCCAATTAAAGCGATTTTTATAAATTCTTATAGATTTAGGAATTTATGCAAAAATATTAGGCTTTTACCTAAATTTAGCGAATAATTATTATTAAGAATTTTAAATATTTTTTGATAAAAAAGAAACTTCTCTTACGAATATATAGGTGAAGGAGAGAATATGAATGAAAAAAAGATTATAAGAGGGATAAAAAATAGGGATGAAAAGACCTTGAGGGCCTTTATCGACTCCTACGGACCAGCCATGAAGGCATCAATCTACAAGGTCCTTACCTTCAACGAAGAAGTCAGGATGGAGGTCCTAAACGACAGCGTCCTTGCAGTTTGGGACAATATAGACTCCTTTGATCCTGCTAGGTCTTCTTTTAAAAACTGGTGTGCAGGAATCGCTAGATACAAGGCCATAGATGCCCTAAGAAAGGAAATCAGACACAAAAGCGTGGATTTCGATGAAGTTTCACCTTTTCTAGAAAGTGATGAAGAGATTAATATCGACGAATCAGAACAAATCCTCAAGGTCCTAGACGAAAAAGACCGAGAAATTTTTAGGAAATTATTTATAGAAGGCTATTCTTACGATGATTTGGCCAAGGTCTATGACATATCAAAAGCCGGACTTTACAACAGGGTGGCCAGGGGTAAGAAAAAAATCAAGGAGGAAATACAAAATGAAAAATGTTTATGATAAGATAAATGACCTAGACTTTGAAACTGACGAATTTGAATTAAATGATATAGAAAAGGAGAGATTATATATGACAGCAAAAACTTATAAGAAAAAATCAAATAAAAAATATATGGCAGTTGCAGCAGCCCTCTTGCTTGCACTAGGGCTTAACGTCTCACCTGTAAAGGCTGAGGTTTCAAAGGCCTTCACAGATATAAAGGTATCAATGATGGAAACCTTCGGAGCAAGCCCTGAATCATACAAATATGTGACAGAACTTCACAAACCAATACAAATTGGCGATGACTCTTTCATCCTAGAGAATCTCGCCATTGAAGATAATAAAATGTTTTTAAATATAATTAGACAAGCAGAAGCTTTTGAAAATGTTTCGCCAGAATCCATGCCAGACTCATCAATTTATAAGGTTGTGATAAATGGGGAAACTTACAGGGCCCTTGGAGAATCTGGCTCTTCAGGTCTAAATGAAGATAAAAAAACTTTCACCAAATCAACCATGCTAAGCTTTGACAAGGACTTTCCAAGACTGGAAAATGCAGTCGTAGACCTCTACTTCCTAAATGATTCAAAAAGTGATATTGTATCTATCAAGGCTTCTACAAATCTTGTGAATGGAGAAAATAAAGTCTTAGCTCAAAACTACGACCTTGAAAATGGGGCAAACATAAAACTAATGAAAATAAACCCAATCACAATGACAGCTGTAATTGAAGGTCTTGATATAGATTATGACTACCAACTTGAAGGACTTGACAAGGATGGCAAAAAAGTCCAACTTGACCTAAGAACAGTTGATGATGGCGTATTTACCTTCATCTATAATTCAGGATTCTCAGATTTAAGCCTAGACCAAATAAAAGACGGCAGAGAAATCACCTTCACCCTATCAGGATCAAAAATAAATGAAACTTCAGGCAAATTAACAGACGGAAACTACGAAAAAGTCGCAGAATTTACTCTTTCAGCAAAATAAGTAATTTAAAAGTAGGTGAGAAAATCACCTACTTTTTTAATAAGCATTTTCTATCATCTTGTATGATTCGTAAAACATAAAGGCTGATGCTAGGCCTACTAAGACTATGAATTTTATATCAAGGCTTATGGCGAAATTTATGGCTAAGATATTTAAGAATCCCGCAATATAATACCTATAAATATCCTTTTTGGGGAGGTCTCCCAAATATGTTCCTATTTTTTTATCAACTCTGATTCCAAGATATCTTTGGTAAAGTACAAAAATTAAGGACCAGATTAGGAAAATTACGAAAAAATGCCAGATTTTATAGACTTTCATGGTATAAACCGACAACATAATCAAAATCCACATTCCTATTAAAAATCCTAAATAAATTCGCTTTTCTTTGTTAGAAAGATTTCTGGCCATGGTTTTTCCTTTCTTCTTCCTTTTTATATTTATACCCAGTCTCCCCCCCTCAAACAAAAAAGAAGGCCTGAGCCTTCTCATTGTAAATATTCTGTTAAAATGATTCCCTTGTTTATGGGATTCCTCCTCGCTATGCTCGTCGGAATGACGGGTTGGAGGATTTTCTTATTTATATTTTCCTTTAATCCTCGCCCTATCCAAGCATAGGCTTACTAGGACCATAAGGGCAAATTCTTTTAAGTTTGGTAGCCTTCTATTTGTAAACCCAGCTATTAAAAGACTATAGGTAACAAATATAAAAAGACATTCAAGAATTTCATAAATTATTATCTTATTTCTAAAAGATTCACCGCTTCTAATTTTAACCAAGGCCTTGTCATAGGTCTTGGAAATTAAAAAGGAAATTATAATAACTGCCAAGAGGTTAAAAACGAGTATATGATTATCAAAAAAATCTCTAATTTGATTTAAAAATCCCATATATTCCCCTTAAGCATTTATTATAACTTCAACCTGCTCTTCAAGGACGTCCTTGTTGTGTTTGGTCTCTGAAGAATAGGCGAAGATTAGGCCTTCGTCTTCGATTTCTAGCTTCTTTTTTATTTGCTTTATGTGTTTTTGGATTTGGCCCTTGGAAATTTTGTCAAATTTTGTCGCTATTACAAAACCCATGTAGCCTGAATCAATAATCCACTCATACATCTGCTTGTCTAAGGCTGTCGGCTCGTGGCGGATGTCTACAATCAAAAACACTTCCTTGAGATTTTCCCTGTCGTGGAGGTATTCGTTGATTAGCTTATCCCACTTGGCCTTTTCTGCCTTGGATACTTTGGCAAAGCCATAGCCAGGAAGGTCAACTAACCTAAAGTTGTCATTGACCCTATAAAAATTTATGGTCCTGGTCTTACCTGGTTTAGAAGATGTCCTTGCGATTGCCTTCCTATTTGAAAAAGAATTTATAAAGGAAGACTTGCCGACGTTTGACCTACCAACAAAGGCGATTTCAGGCAAGGAATCTTTTGGCCATTGGGCCTTAAAACCTGCCACTTGTTCAAGTTCTATATTTTTGATTTTCATATAAGGGCCCTTTCGATAACTTCAGACACGTTAGTAACAGGGATAAAGTTGATTTTGTCCCTAATTTCCTTGTCGATGTCTTCTGTATCTCTCTCGTTATCCTTTGGAATAATCACATTTTTGATCCCGTAGGCATAGGCTGCAAGGGCCTTTTCCTTAAGGCCACCTATGGCAAGGACGTCCCCTGTGATGGTGACTTCACCAGTCATAGCGAGATTATTTTTAACCTTCCTGCCTGTAAGGGCTGAGGCAATGGCTGTTGTCATGGTAATACCTGCAGAAGGGCCGTCTTTTGGAGTTGCCCCTTCTGGAACGTGGACGTGGATGTCCTTATCTTCGTAAAACTTGCCCTTAATCCCAAGTTTATCTGCATTTGACCTAATATATACAAGGGCTGCCTGGCCAGATTCCTTCATGACGTCGCCAAGAGAACCAGTAAATTCTACATTACCCTTACCTTCCATGACGTTAGCTTCTACTGTGAGCATGGTTCCACCAACAGATGTCCAAGCCAAGCCATTTACAACACCAATTTTTTCTTCTTTTAAGATGTGATCGTCGATAAATTTCTCACGGCCTAAAAACCTTGTGTAGTTTTGCATGGTGACTCTGACGGTCTTTTTGCCTTCAAGGATTTCCTTGACAGAACGCCTGCAAATCTTGCCAATTAGCCTTTCAAGCTCCCTCACACCTGCTTCCCTGGTGTAGGATTTTATAATTTTTTCTATAACCTTATCCGAAATAGAAAATTCTTCTTCTTTTAAGCCGGTATTTTCCATTTGTTTTTTGACCAAATATTGCTTGGCAATATTCAATTTCTCACTTGGGGTATATCCAGATAATTCAATAACTTCTAGCCTATCAAAAAGGGCGTCCGGAATTTGATTGATGTCGTTTGCTGTGGTTAGGAAAAATACATCTGAAAGGTCAAATGGTATATCCAAGTAACGATCGATAAATTTATCATTTTGCTCAGGATCTAGGACTTCAAGCAAAGCGCTTGATGGGTCTCCCCTAAAATCTGAACCTAATTTATCAATCTCATCTAAAAGGAAAACTGGATTTTTAACGCCAATTCTGTTTATATTTGCAATGACACGACCTGCCATGGCGCCAACATAGGTTCTTCTGTGGCCTCTGATTTCTGATTCATCAGTCACCCCGCCAAGTCTCATTGAAACAAATTCACGGTTTAGGGCACGGGCTACAGACTTAGCAATAGAGGTCTTTCCCACTCCTGGAGGGCCAACCAAACAAATTATAGATCCCTTTACAGATTTATTTTTAATCTTAACTGCAATTGACTCTAGAATTCTTTCCTTGACGTCTTTTAGGCCGTAGTGGTCTTGGTCTAAGATTTCTGTAGCCCTTTTTATATCAAGGCTTTCTTTGGATTTCTTATTCCAAGGAAGGCCAACTACAAAATCAAGGTAGGATGAAATGACTCCGTAGTCTGGGCTCATTTCTGGAATTAATTCTAGTCTATCAAGGTCTTTTTCAAGGGACTTTCTAGCCTGTTTATCAAACTTAATCTTTTTTATCTTGGACCTTAATTCGTCAACTTCGTTATCAGCCTGACCTGTAGTTGAAGCTAGTTCCTTCTTTAGGACATCCATTTTTTCCCTAAGATAGTATTCTTTTTGAGATTGGTTGATATTCTCAGAAACAGTCCTCTCGATTTCTTCACCCAGGTTTTTAAGCTCGATTTCCTTATTAATTATCCTATGAACAAGCTCCATCCTCTCTTTTGCATCAAAAGTAGAAAGGATTTCGTAATATTCCTTTGGAGCAAGGTCAAGATGGTAGGTAATTAAATCTACCAACCTGTGGTAGTTTTCAAGCTCAGTCATTCCGTAGGCTATTTCATCTGGAATGTCATCGTTGATCATGGCATAGTCCCTAAAATCGCTCACCAAAAGTTTACGAAGGGCTTCTAGGACATCTGTTTTTTCTTGATTTTCTTCTATATATTCATATTTTTCAATCTCACATCTGAGGAAACCTTCAGCTACATGGAGTTTTTTGAGCTTGCCAAGACCAGTTGCCTGGACAAAAACTCTGATATCTCCATTTGGTAGGGGAAAAGTTTCCTTGATTTCAGCTACTATACCGACCTCTTCTAGGCCGTCTGCCTTTGGATTGTCATCAAAAATATCAAGTTGGTTTACTAAAAACAACTCTTCGTTGTTCAGTTTTGCATTTTCTACAGCATTTTTTGATATAGATCTTGATGAGTCAAAGTTGAGCATAGTAGTAGGCATGACCCAATATCCTCTAAGGGGAATTAGGGGGAGATTTACCTCACTTATTTTATAAACTTCATTCATATTTGCCTCACTTAGTTAAAAAGGGAAATGACTAGCATTCCCCTTTAATTTTTATTTCTTTTTGTATTCTAGTTTACTATGGTCATCGATAGATTCTTTAGTTACAATTACTTCTTTGATTTCTTCCCTGGATGGAATTTCATACATCACATCCAAAAGGAGATTTTCAATAATTGTCCTAAGGCCCCTGGCACCTGTCTTTTGGTCATAAGCTTTTTTGGCAATCTCTGCTATAGCATCGTCATTGAAACTTAGCTTTACATCATCAAGGTCAAAAAGCTTTTGATATTGCTTGATTAGGGAGTTTTTTGGCTCCTTTAAAATCCTTACAAGGGCTTCTTCGTCAAGGGCATCAAGGCTAACTATAATTGGAACCCTGCCTATAAACTCTGGTATAAGGCCGAATTTCAACAAGTCTTCGGTATTTACCAAGGATAGGTCGGTTTTTTCTCTCTTTGTAATATCAGCCCCAAAACCAATGGTCTTATCCATTTGTCTTTGGTTTATGATATCGCCTATTCCCTCAAAGGCACCACCTAGGATAAATAAAATATTTGTGGTATCTACCCTGATATATTCTTGGGATGGGTGCTTTCTGCCACCTTGAGGTGGAACGTTGGCCTCAGTTCCCTCTATTAATTTAAGAAGGGCTTGTTGGACACCTTCCCCGCTAACATCACGGGTTATAGATGGATTTTCACTCTTTCTTGTAATCTTATCTATCTCGTCAACATAGATTATACCAAGTTCTGCTGCTTCTATATCATAGTCAGCTGCTTGGACTAATTTCAAAATAATATTTTCTACATCCTCACCAACATAACCTGCTTCGGTAAGGCTTGTAGCATCTGCAATGGCAAATGGAACATTAAGCTTTCTGGCAAGAGTTTGAGCAAGGAGAGTCTTGCCTGATCCTGTTGGTCCAAGCATTAAAATATTTGATTTTTGTAATTCAACTTCTGAATCTTCTTCATTGCTGGTAATTCTTTTGTAGTGGTTATAAACTGCCACAGATAGGGTTTTTTTGGCATCTTCCTGGCCAATGACATAAGAATCAAGGTAGGCCTTTATATCCTTTGGTTTTGAAAGTTCAAAATCAAAGTCAAAACCGTCCTCGACCTTATTGTCTTCTTTGATAATCTCAGAGCAAAGCTCAACGCATTCGTTACAAATATAGCCATCTGCCCCTGCTATTATCCTCTTGACCTGGCTGGCGTCTTTACCACAAAAAGAACATCTTACCGTACTTTTTTCCTTATCAGCCATTTTACTTATTACTTTCTATAACTTTATCAATTAGGCCGTATTTTAGGGCCTCTTCTGCTGTCATCGCAAAGTCTCTGTCTGTATCTCTTTCTATAGTTTTTAAATCCTTGCCAGTATTTTCAGCTAGGATCCTGTTGAGGTTACCCTTAATTTTAAGGATTTGCTCAGCTTGAATAACTATGTCTGATGCTTGACCTTGGGCACCGCCAGATGGTTGGTGGATCATTATATTGGAGTTTGGAAGAGAAAATCTCTTGCCCTTGGCTCCTGATGATAATAAAACCGCTCCCATTGAGGCTGCCTGGCCAATACAAATTGTAGATACGTCTGGTTTTATATAGTTCATTGTGTCATAGATTGCAAGACCACTTGTGACAACTCCACCTGGGGAATTGATATAAAAATGTATATCCTTATTTGGGTCTTCGCTTTCTAGGAAAAGAAGTTGGGCAATTATTATATCGCTCACTTCATCACGGACCTCTCCAGATAGGAAGATTATCCTATCCTTTAGAAGTCTTGAATATATATCATAGGCTCTTTCGCCCCTATTTGTTTGTTCGATAACAGTTGGTACTAAATAATTTTTAGCTAACACTGTGTCTCCTTTCTGGGAAAATCCCCTTGGAAACTGCTAGAAATTGCTATTAGTCTTCCTTTTTAGAATTTTCTTCTACAAATTTGTGGTATTCTTCGTGAGGAAGAGCTTTTGCCTTTGAAGCAAGGAATTCTACAGCTTTTCTTCTCTTAATATTTTCTATTAGAGTATCGTCTGATACGTTTTTAGCGAAGATTTCTTTGAATTTTTCAAGGTCTTCTACGCCGTAGTTTTTAGCAGTTTCTTGTAGTTCTTTTTCTTTTTCTTCGTCAGATACTTCGATATTTTCTTTTAGAGCTACTTCGTCAATTACAAGATTTGCCTTTACTCTAGCTTCTGCTTGAGCTCTGTATTGGTCACGGATTTGGTTGATATCCATCTTTGTAAGCTCAATATATTGGCTAAGTGTTAATCCCATGCCTTGAAGTCTTTGATCAAGGTTTTGTAGTTCGTAGTCTATTTCTCTATTAACCATGCTAGCTGGAGCTGTAACTTCAGATTTTTCTACTAAAGCTTCTACAGCTTGGTTTTCTCTCATATTTTGAGCGTATTCTTTTTTGTCATCAGCTAGTTTTTCTCTTAAATTGTTTTTAAGTTCTTCTAGGCTGTCATATTCTGAAATATCTTTTGCGAATTCATCGTCAAGTTCTGGAAGTTGTTTTTCTGTGATAGAATTAATTTCAACAACAAATTTAGCGTCCTTGCCTTGGAATTCTTTTGCTTGATAATCTTCTGGGAAAGTTACATTTACATCAAACTTATCACCTACATTGTGACCGATAATTTGATCTTCAAAGCCTTGGATAAAGGTATTTGATCCGATTACAAGGTCATAGTCTTCTGCCTTGCCGCCTTCAAATCTTTCTCCGTCAAGATAGCCATCAAAATCGATATTTACCTTATCATTTTCCTTTACAGGCCTATCTGTAACTTCAATTAGTCTAGCATTTTCTTCAAGTTGGTGATTTAGTTCAACTTCTATATCTTCATCAGTAACTTCTTCAGAAACTTCTTCGATTACAAGGTCATTGTAGTCGCCAAGAACTGGATGTGGTTTTGTTTCTACTTCTACCTTGAAAGTAATGTCCTTACCTTCTTCGATGTCATCAAGGTCAACAGATGGTTGGTCGATTACTTCAAGACCTAGTTCCTCTACTGCCTTTTCGTATGGCTCTGGGAATACTATTTGAATAGCATCATCGTAGAAGATTTCTGGACCGTACATTTTTTCAAGAACTCTTCTTGGAACGTGTCCTGGTCTGAAACCATCGATTCTATATCTCTTTTTATTTCTCTTGTAAACTGCGTCTGTTGCTTTCTTAAATTCATCATAGCTTACATTAAATTCAAACTTTGCTATGTTGTTTTCGTGTGATTTTAATTCTGTCATTTCATCCTCCGTGTACTTTTCTACTCATTGTAATAATATACTACTCATAAGTCTAGCTATCAAGCTTTTGCCCTATATTCCTGGCTATTGCTAATAAAGTTTCTCTATCATTTTTTAAATTTTCTTCAAAGACTCTTCTTTCGATTTCTTTTAAAATCTCGCCAAGAAGTGGCCCTTGTTCAAAGCCAAGCCCTATCAAATCTTTGCCATTTATGGCAAGGTCTTTTCTTGATAAAACTGGTTTTCTTTCTAGGATTTCCTTTAATAAGATTCTACCCTTTTCTATATTTGAAATATCATCGTGGACTGTGGCTAAAATATCCGCTTCTTGAAGGTCAAAGAGTCTTCTTAAATTATCTTCCCCAATCCTTCTTAAAAGCCTTGCCACAGATTTTTCTGTATATGGGTTAGACGAGTCCATATGGCGACCAATTAAGATACCTACATCTTCTATTGTCTTTTTCGGATATTTTAAATACTTCAATCTCTTTTCAGCGATTTCTTGCGAAATTTTTTGGTGGCCAAAAAACCTCCCATTACCTTCCTCATCTAAGAAAAATGTGGCAGGCTTTCCTGTATCATGAAAAAGTGCTGCCAGCCTTGTTACTAGATCTGGAGGAGTCCCCTTCAAAACCTTTAGGCTATGGTCGAAACAATCAAGATAATGATGGGGCGAATGTTGGTTGAAACCAACCATTTCCTTCACTTCTGGAAGAATTTCTTCTAGAAGACCAAGCTTATCCAATAGCATAATCCCTCTAGCAGGATCCGGGCCTATTAGGATTTTATCAAGCTCTGCCGCCTGCCTTTCAACAGAAATGTAAGCTAGGTTTTTATAATTTTTCCTAATTGCCTCTTCTAAATTTCTTTCAATATCAAAACCTAAATTTGCGGCAAATCTCACAGCCCTTAGGGCCCTTAGATAATCTTCACTTATCCTCTCATGAGGATTGCCAACCGCCCTTATAATTTTCTCTTTAATGTCATTTTGACCTCCAAAGGGGTCAATTAATTCATTATTTCTAAGGGCCATGGCATTTATTGTGAAATCTCGCCTTTGTAAGTCGCTTTCGATATTATTAGCAAAAACCACCTGACCAGGCCTTCTCTTATCCTTGTAGGAAAAATCCTTCCTAAAGGTGGTTATTTCATATTCTTGACCATGACCAATGACCCTTATTGTTCCAAATTTTTTGCCAACATCAATTATCTTTAAGTCCCTAAAAACTTCTTCTATTTTCTCTGGCCTAGCTTTTGTACTTATATCAACATCAGAAGAGGCCCTGCCCATGATTTTATCACGGACAAAGCCTCCCACTAGGTAGGACTCGTATCCCGCCTTTTCAAGCCTTCCTAGGACTTCTTCCTTATTCAGTGCCATTTCTATCCTTTGTGGATGTTGGGACTCTCTGAACTTCGATTTTATAGGATACAGTGTCGTCCCCATCATAAACCTCAACACCTTCTGGCAAATCAAGTTTAATCTCACCAGACTTTGAAGATCTGATATAGCCTGCAATCAAAGTTTGAGTCGGAATCTCATCTATATTCCTAATTACTTGGCCAGGTCCCTTGATAACGATTGTATCAGGAGAAACTGCCCTCAATGTTTCAACATAGCCATTTGCTATATCTCCCCTCACAAGGAAATTAACCTTAACTTTCTTAGTTTCATAGACATAGAAAGAAAGATTCACGTCCTTACTATCAAGATCAGCTCCTTCCACAATCTTACCCTCCTTATCTAGGACCTTAATAGGTACATTGTGGATTTTGCCGTCAAGGTATTCTGGATCGTCAATATGGGCCTCTATCCTATCAACCTGGTTGATTACTGACTCTGGCCCCTTGATTTTAATTACTTGAGGGTTTTGCTCGTTGACTTCAACAATCTTGCCATCCTTTAGTTTATCGGCGATAACAACATTTACCGGCATTTTTTTCTCTATTATCCTTTGGATATTAAGGTTAATCTTGGCTGGATCAACCGAATCAAGATAGATACCTGTTGGAGTGTCAACCTTCACATCAACTGACTTTATCCCCTCACTTGCGTCCATAACATTTATAGATGCTTGGATGTCATCAGCTTTAAGACTTACAATATTATCCCTAGATCCAGTTAGTTTTACATTTACAGAAGAAATATCGTCCTTACTTACGATTGTATAGCCCTTTTCCTCAAGCTTATCCTGGTTTTGAATAATAATTGGGACATTCCTAAATGTCCTGTTGGTTGAAGGATTGGTCGAAGTTGTAACATAGGCCCACATGAATATGGCCACAATTATAGAAAGGATTAAAAGTTGTTTATCGCTATTTGCATTGACCTTCTTAAATTTTTCAAAAAATTTATTCATCTTCTTCCCTCCTTTCAGCAAGTTCCTTCTTTAGACGAATTCTTAAGGAATCTTCATCAAAATATCTGTTTATAACTCCATTTTCTGCGATAGAAATATTACCAGTTTCCTCAGAAACAATGATAACAACCGCATCAGATTTTTCAGAAATACCAATAGCAGCCCTATGTCTAGTGCCTAGTTCCTTGGCAATGGTATTAGATGTTGAAAGTGGCAAATAACAAGCAGCCGCAGTAATGGTATTTTCCCTAATAATTACCGCCCCGTCGTGGAGAGGAGTATTTGGGATAAAAATATTGATCAAAAGTTCGCTTGAAATATCAGCATTAAGCATAGTTCCAGACTCGATAATATCAGAAAGACCAACCTGTCTTTCAAGAACAACAAGGGCCCCGATTTTTTGTCTAGAAAGAGAAGACATGGCTGAAACTAGCTCATTTATAGAATCCTCATCCTTTTTATTCTTATCACCAGAAAAAATTGACCTGCCCCTACCAAGCCTCTCAAGCCCTGTCCTAAGCTCTGGCTGAAAGACAACGATAATAAAAACAAGGGAAACAGTCAAAAACTGGTTCATAACCCAAGAAACAGTATTCAAATTCATAATATCTGCAATGGAAGCAAAGATAAGGACAGAAATAAGCCCCTTCAAAACCTGCTCCGCCCTAGTGTTTTTAAGAATAGAAAAAAGCTTATAAACAACATAGGCAATCATAGCAATATCAACAATATCCGTAACCCTAATAAGCATAAGGCTAGTAATAAAATTATCCAAAAAATTCATGATAAGTCCCTTCAATAGATTTATTTCTATATAATATAATACTGTTTTCAAAAGAGTTTTACAGGTTGAATGAACTTTAATCTAAACAAAAAGAGTCTATGAAAAACATAAACTCTAAATAAAATTTATTTTCTATTTCTTTTATAAAACCAATTTATATTTTCTGATATTTTACTAGTCGCCCAAATATTTAATATAAATCTGGCAAGGGTTCCATTCGTCCCATAATTCTGGGAAGACTTCTAGTTTTTTGTAGCCCATGGCTTGGTAGAAGTTATTTGTCGCATCGTACTCATCGTAGTGGCCTGTTTCTACTGTTTTTACTTGGGAATAGGTGTAGCCTTGTTTTTTGGCCAAGTTTTCATAGGCCTCATTTAATTTTTTGCCTATCCCTTGGCGGTGGTAGATTTTTTTGATTCCCATTACAAATATTTCTGCACAATCTGGGCTAGTTTCGTTTAAAACTACAAAGCCGATTGGATTTTCTCCCAAAAAACAAGCTAGAAATGACTTATTTTGAGATTCTATGATATATTCTTCAGTGCTTTCTGGCAGACCAAACCATTCTGGCAAGTCTTCTAGGATATGTCTTGAGATTTTTTCTTTTTCTTTTTTATCTTCTATTTCTTTTATGATAAATTCCATATTTTTCATTTCCCTATATCTCATCTTGTGTAATTTTTAAATATTTTTTGATGATGTTTTAATATTTTTATTATACCATTTTCGATCAAAAATATAGACAAAAAAAGAACCCCAAAAGGAATTCTCTTATGATTTTTATCCTAACATCACGTCTAATACCATCATTACCACAAATCCTACAGAAAACCCTATGGTTCCTATATTTGTGTGGCTTTCGCCTTCTCCTGTGGCTTCTGGGACTAATTCCTCTACTACAACATACATCATAGCTCCTGCCGCAAAAGCTAGGAGGTATGGGAGGATTGGGACCATTATTGATGATAATAAGATTGTAATTATGGCTGCTATTGGCTCTACTATGCCTGAGAATACTCCCATGCCAAAGGCCTTGTGCTTGCTAACTCCGACTGCTTTTAGTGGCATGGAGATTATTGCGCCTTCTGGGAAGTTTTGGATTGCAATTCCGATTGATAAGACCATGGCTGCTGCCATTGTAAGATCGCCCTTGCCGTAGATGACTCCTGCGAAGGACACGCCTACGGCCATGCCTTCTGGGATGTTATGTATAATTACTGCAAGGACCATCATGGTTGTTTTTCTGAGGCTTTCTGCCTTTATTCCTTCTGGATGGTCAGAATCAATATGCTGGTGGGGTATAACTGAGTCTAGGAAGAGCAAAAAGGCAATTCCTACTAGAAATCCCACTGCTGCAGGCATCCAGGCCATGCGACCTAATTTGTCTTCGACCATGTCCATGGCTGGCATGAGGAGGGACCAGATGGATGCCGCCACCATGACCCCTGCTGCAAAGCCAGACAGGCCCTTTTGGACCCTGTCTTTTAGTTCATTTCTCATTATATAGACGCAGGCTGCGCCGAGTGTTGTTCCTATAAAGGGAATCATCACCCCGAATAATATTTCTGAGTTCATTTTTCTTCCTAGTCTATTTTCCAGATGTCATCAGCGTAGTTTACAATTGTTCTGTCTGATGAGAAGAATCCTGCATTTGCGATATTCTTTAGACATTTTCTAGACCATTCTAGTTTGTTTCTATATTCCTTGTTTAGTTTAGCATGGGTTTGTCTATAAGATTCAAAATCTTTTAGGAGGTAGTATTGGTCTCCTCTTTCGCCGTTTTGTGGCTTGATTAGTTCGTTATAGATGTCTAGGAAGTAGTAGGTGTCGTTGTCTTTGAATTCTCCGCTTACTAGGGAATCTACTACGTCTTTGATATTTTCATCCTTACTATAATATTCGAATGGGTTGTATGAATCAGCGATTTCTGCTAGCTCTTCAACTGTAGCTCCAAATCGGTAGTTGTTTTCTTCTCCTGCTTCTGCAAAGATTTCTACGTTGGCTCCATCAAGGGTACCAAGTGTTAGAGCACCGTTTAACATGAATTTCATGTTTCCTGTACCGCTTGCTTCCTTACCTGCTGTTGAGATTTGTTCTGAAACATCAGCTGCTGGGAAGAGTTTTTCTGCGTAGGTTACTCTGTAGTTTTCTACGAAGATAACTTTCATCTTTTTGTTTACATCAGGATCGTTATTTACTACTCTTGCTACTTCGTTGGCAAGTTTAATCATACCCTTTGCTCTGAAGTATCCTGGTGCTGCCTTACCACCAAAGATAAAGGTTGTTGGTGTGAAGTCCATATCTGGATTTTTCTTTAATTGATGATATAGGTAGATGATGTGAAGGATGTTTAAGTGTTGTCTCTTGTATTCGTGAATCCTCTTGATTTGAATATCGAAGATTGATGTTGGATCTACCTTAATTCCTTCGTTTTCTAGGATATATTTTGCAAGTTGTTTTTTCTTTGTTTGTTTGATATCCCATAGTTCTTCTAGGACTTTTTCGTCATCTAGGTATTTTTCAAGTCCCTTTAATTGATCTAGATTATTTTTCCATGTATCTGTTCCAAGTTTTTCTGTGATGAAGTCTGTTAATTCTCTATTTGAGTAAACAAGCCATCTTCTTGGGGTAATACCATTTGTTTTGTTATTGAATTTCTCTGGGCTAATCCTGTACCATTCTTTGAAGGTATCGTCTTTTAGGATTTGTGAGTGGATTTCAGCTACACCGTTTACTGAGAAACCTATATAGATAGCGAGGTTTGCCATGTGAACAGTGTTATTTGCCATGATTCTGTATGGTGCTATTTGAGCTTCGCTAAAGCCTCTTTCTTTTAGTTCTTCAACTAGTTTTTTATCTATTTGTTCAATGATTTCTAGACATCTTGGGCTTACTTCTTGCATGAGGTCTTCTGACCATCTTTCAAGAGCTTCTTGTAAAACTGTGTGGTTTGTGAAAGCAAATACCTTTGATGCAATCTTGAAGGCGTCTTCAAAGAAGATTCCATTTTCATCTACTAGTACTCTGATTAGCTCAGGAATAGCTATGATTGGGTGGGTATCGTTAAGTTGGATAACGTGGTATCTTGCAAATTCTTCAAACTTAAGATCTGTTGGGAAGTCTCTCTTATATGTTTCTACCATATCTTGGATTGAAGCTGAACAGAAGAAGTATTGTTGTTTAAGTCTTAATAGTTTACCAGCCTTTTGCATATCATTTGGATATAAAACTCTGGTTATATCTTCTGCCCTATTTTTCTCAGCAACAGCATCGTCGTATTCGAAGTTGTTGAATTTTGCAAAGTCGAATTCTTCGAATGGTTCTGATTGCCATAGTCTAAGAGTGTTTACAACTCCATTTTCAAAGCCAACTACTGGCATATCATATGGAACAGCCTTTACTTGTTGGTCTCTAAACTTAACGATTTTAGCGTCAGAATCAACTCTAATTGACCATCCGTCACCGTCTTTAATCCAGCTATCGCCGTGTTCAACTTGGAAGCCTTTTTCAATTTCTTGCTTGAAGATTCCTTCACGGTATCTTACACCATAGCCTACTAAGCTTAGATTTTGGCTGGCAGCTGAGTCCATAAAACAAGCGGCAAGTCTGCCTAGACCACCATTACCAAGTGCAGCGTCGTCTTCGTAGTCTTCGATAGATTCGAAATCGATTCCGATTTCAGATAATAAGTCTTTCACCTCTTCATAAATACCTAGATTGATTAGGTTGTTTCCAAGTGATCTTCCGATTAAGAATTCTGCTGAAAGATAATAGGCCTTTCTTTCTTTTCTTGCCTTAGCCTTTGTCTCTCTCCAGTCTTTGTTGATAAGACCCATGATTGTAGCACAAAGTGCATCATATCTGTCCTTGTTTGAAGTATCTTCAAATCTCTTTAGGGTAATCCTTTGCAAGTTCTCCATATACTGCTCGGCAAACTTGTCTTTTGCTAACTTATCCATCTTTCCTCCTATAAATATATATTTTTTATTTTTATATTTCTGTACTAGGTTTTTCTTTCCTAAGAGCTTGGCAAGTTTTACAGTGGCTAAATATTGCTAATAAATAAAATAAATTTTTGTGACCACACTAAATTAGTAAAAATCTTTGCCAGACCTTGTTTTATCAAGAATCTTGCTCTATACCTACTATAGTTTGTTTGTTAATTTTATCAAGTTTGATTACTTTGTTCTCTTTTTATCAAGTTCAAAGCTCTTGTAATTTCAATCATAAGGGCCAATAAAAAATTAAGTAAAAAAGAGCGAGATTTCTCTCGCCCTTAGATTATTTTGTAAAATAAATTAAGCCTGTATAGGTCCTAGCCTGTTTGTAAAAATCTTCTAGGTAAAAAGTGTGACGTCTGCCCCAAGAAGAAACCACGACTTCATGCCTGCCGTCTTTTTCATTCATCTCTGTGATGCAAAGTCCGTGGTGGCTCATGATGTCAACGTCCCTTGATAGCCAATTTATGAGGATGACTGGCGTATCCTTAGCAAGGCCCTCCTTTATAAAAGAAATCATCTGACCAAGACTTAGTCTTTTTATGAGATTTCCCTCAAGGATTCTGTAGGATAAATTGAGTCCCAAGGCGTGATTTATGATGTCAATCCTTCTTAGGAGGGATTTTGCTGTTGGCACACCGTTGGCTTTTGGCCTTATCCTTTTGTAAAATTCGTACTGGGTTTTGTTGTATGTTTCAAAATCAACCGGCCCATTTTTATACAAATAGAAAAAGCAGTTGGTGAAGGCTGTCACAACGCAAGACCTATCCCTAAAAAATTTGGAAAGGCCAAGATATTTTAGCCATTCTTGGTGGCCGCCGTAAAATTTTTCATTATCCCTTATAACTGGGACAAAGTCCCTACTCTTCGTAAGCTTCATCGTTAGTCTCTATGTCCTCTATCTTGTAAATCTTATCGCCCTTGGCAAGGAGTTTTTCTTCGTCAAAGCCCTTTTCTTCAAGCATGTGGTGGATTTTTTCGTGGCTTAGGCTGTAGATTACAGACACAACTGGAATAGAAACCAGCATGCCCCAAACACCGAAGAGTGACCCACCGATTGTAACTGATGCCATAACCCAAACTGCAGGAAGACCAATCTTGTTACCGGCTATGGCTGGATAGATGGCGTTTTCTTGGATTTGTTGGATGACCAAATTGTAAATCAAAAATACAAGGGCCTTAAATGGCGATTCTATAAAGATTAGAATCATAGAAAATGCTGTTCCCACAATTGGACCGAAGATTGGGATTAGGTCAGAAAATCCTACTATTAGAGAAATCATAACCGCATTTGGTATTCTCATTACAAACATACCTATAAAGGTTAAAACGGATAGGCAAATTACAGAAATTAGCCTAGAGAAGATGTAATCCTTGAATGTGTTGTAAGATAGAGAAAAGACCTTATTGATATAATCTGCCCTTTCTTCGCTCATTACTGCATATAAAATCCTTGTGGAATTGATCTTTAGCATCCTTTTTGAAAGGAGAATAAAGATTGAAAATACAAACATGGTAAAGACGCCGATTACTCCGCTTGATACAGAGCTTACCAGGCTTGTAGCCTTGGATAAGACATCTCCTTCATTGCCCTTAAGGAAATCTAGGCTAGCATCCTTGATATTATCCCAGCTTATACCTGATAAAGTATCCATAAATTTATCTGCATAAGGTTCTGTAATTGGGTATTTTTGAAGCATCTTATAAATATCGTCCACAAATTCCGGCCATTTATTGATAAAGGTATTTACAACCTTGGCAATGGATGGAACTAGGATTGTAATTAGGATGGTAAATGCCAAAAACACTATAATCCAAGATATCAAGAGGGCTAACACTGTTATTAGCTTTTTGTGTTTGTCATTTTTATCTAATTTTGAAAATTGTCTTTCAAAAAAGTTCATCGGAATACTTATTATAAAGGCAAGGGCTCCACCCAATATAAAGGGTTGGAGTACTAAATATAACTTAGAAAATGCTTTTGAAACACTTTCTATATAGTAAAATCCAAAATATAATAAAATACCGAGAACTACTACTTTGAGTAGGTTTTGTGATTTTTCATCGAGTTTTCTCATATTATTCCTTCTTATTTTTTATTTAATTGTATTTTACCTTTTTTTCAAAAAATAGTTAGGATGGGTTTTCTGTGTTATAATATAAAAAAGGAGAATTTATGAAAAGATGTTTTATAATTGGCGGCGGAAGCTTTGATGGATTTTTTGACCAAGTAACCGATGCCGATCTAGTTATTGCAGCCGATAAGGGCTATAAATACGCCAAGGAAGCTGGCATTTTGCCAGACTATATAATTGGCGATTTTGACTCAGCAAGTAAACCAGATTTTAAAAATCTAATCGCCCTAAACCCTATCAAGGACTTTACGGATACAGTCGCAGCCATTGATTTTGCTATAGAAAAAGACTATAAGGAAATAATAATCTACGCAGGCCTTGGTGGCAGGGAAAGCCACACCATTTCAAATATCAAGTCTATGTTTTTTTACAAAAAGAAAGGCATAGATATTAGGCTTAAGGCAGACGGCAAGGAAATATTTATTATCGACGAAGATTTTTCCTATAAGTATGATGGCAAAGATTTTTATGTGTCAATTTTTTCCCTAAGAGAAAAATCAGTTCTCGATATAAAAGGACTATTTTATGAACTAGAAAATTACGAGATGGCAAACGACGATGCCCTCGGTGTTTCCAATGAAACTAAGGGCTGTGATTTCAAGATAAATGTCAAAGAAGGAAGTCTCCTTGTAATTTTTGAAGATTTTGATAATTAATAAAACTCTTTTCCAGATATTTCCAAATTAAAAAGCCTTCTTATTTCCATAATCAAATGAAAGTAAGAAGGTTATTTTTTATTTATAAGATTCTTCTCTTTCTTCCCTTAATTCAAGGAAGGTTTTGTTTGTTAATTTTTCTATTTCCCCATCAGTGATTTCCCTGTTTCTAAGTTTCCTCTTTGTGTTATCTTCAATTAAGGTGTAAAGGACTGTTGCAAGTGGGATGAAGGCAATCATACCAAATATTCCAAATAATCCACCACCGATTATTACTGAAACAAATATCCATATTGGTGGAAGTCCTTGGTGTTTTCCGATAACAAGGGGATAAAATACCTGTTGTTGGACATTTTGCAAAATAAGGACAAAGATTAGGAAAACTAGGGCCTTACCTGGTGAAAAGGTAAAGATCAAGATTATTCCAATCGATGTTGCAAGGAAGGCACCTATATAAGGAATCATATCAAAGGCTCCCATCAGGATTGAAATCATGCCAGCTGATGGCATCCTTAAAATAGTCATTCCTATAAAACATCCAATACCAAGAGCTATGCAGGATAGAATCCTTGTTTCAAGAAATCTCGCAAAGGAATCGTAGGAAAGTTTTGATACATAAACCAATTGCTTGGCTGTTTTCTCACTTAGGTTGGCAAAGACAAGTCTTGCCGCTCCATTTTTAAGTTTTGTCTTATTCATTGAGACATAAAGTGAGAAGACAAAGCCAATTGATAAGGACAAAATTCCCTGAGATACAGAATTGATTATAGATCCTGTTTTGTTTAAAAATCCTGAATCAGACCTAAAAAAGTCCTGGAGAATTTTTGTTAAACTTTGGGTCATCCTTTCAATATTGATTGTTTCAAGCCTTGTGGCAATTAAATCTGCAACCTTAGTAAAAATCTTTGATCCATTTAAAAAATCTATCAAGGAATCCATAAATACTGGAATATTTGCTGAAATAACTCCTACAGCCCTTGTTAATTCTGGGATTAGAACTGTAAGGACTAAAGTTACCGTAGCAAAAAATATGATCCAGGATAGGATTAGGGATAAAGATCTTCTTAATCTTTCGTGCTTGTCGTCTTTTATAAATTTTGTAAAAATTTCATCATAAAAAAAGTTCATCGGAAGGTTGATGATAAAGGCAATTACAAGGCCGTATACAATTGGTCTAAATACCTTGTAGGCTGTGCCAAGGATTTCTCCTATCTTATCTAGGTAAAAAAATCCAAAAAAGATCCCTATCAATAAGATTCCGATGATGAAATATTGTTTGGTTTTTTCTTCAAATATTTCTCTCATACCTACCTCAAAAAAGGGCCTCGCGGCCCTAAAACTTAATAATTATTTGTGGTTTTGTCGCTTTCTTTGGCTGATTGTTGTTTTTCTTGGTATTCTTTCTTAGTTAGGACATCAACCACATCAACATTTACTGTCACAACATCTAGGCCAGTCATTTCCTTAACATTTTGGCCAACTGTTCTTTGGATGTCATTGAAGATTTGACGAGCGTTTTTGCCGTATTCGATTATTACATCTAGGTTGATTTTTGCTTCTTTTTCGCCAACTTCTACATTAACACCAGCTGTTGACCTGTCATTTGAACCAAAGAATGATCCAATAGAATCAGCGATATTGCCCTTCATATCAAGGATACCGTCTACATTGTTGATGGCAATTCTTGCGATTTTTGCAACTACCTTATCTTCTATGATTAATTTTGATTCTTCGTATTCTAATTCCCTACCGTCGTTAAGGTCTTTTTTAACTTCTTCTTTGTTTAAATTTTCTGTCATGATTCTCTCCTTAATTTAAAATCTTCCTTATAATTTGAAGCACTCTAACATCTCTATCAAAATAAGCTCCTATAAAATAGCCAATTAACATCACTACCCAAATACCCAAGGTTTTGAAAAAACCAAAGTTAAATAGGCAAATGAGGGTCAAAAAGCTAAGTACAAGAGAATTTACCTTGCCCTTATTAATTCGATAGAAGGCGAGAAATGATGCCCTGGATTTTTCTTTCATATCAAGTTTTCTCATCTCAACATCTACCATACTAGGATCTTTGTTTTTCTTAATGTCTTCCATCTCTTCTCTCTTCTATTTCTTTCTTATCAAGCTTTAAATCTAATCTTATGTCAGTAATTTCTGTAAAATCCGTTAAATTTTTTATTATTTCCGCCCTTATTCTTTCCGAAAGAGCCTTTATATCTTCATTGCCAAAATAATCTACCAGGCATTTTGCATCTATTCTTTGATTTTCAACAATTACTGCCTTAGCGGATACGCATTTGGCTTCAAAAAATTTGTTGACCGATTTTTCCATCACAGCCTCTAGAGATTTTCTAGTTAAAAGTACGCTTCCCTTCTCATCTTCCAAGAGAACATCATAGCCCCTGTTAGAATTTTTCTTAAGAACCATAAGGATTATGATTGAAAATACAATCAAAATGACGCCAATGCTAATAAAAAATCCCTTTATAAAGACCTCATTGGATATTAAAATATTTAGGAATTCAGCATCAATAAAAAAATTACCAACGCTATTTATGTCTATTCCCAAAGCCAAAAACAAGGATCCCAAGAGGACTAAGACTATTAACATAAAAGAATATAGAAATTTCATAAATTTTCCCATACAAGTCTCCTTAGCTAATTAATACCCTTATTCGAGCTCTTCAATCATTCTTCAAGTTCCAAATTAAGGGCAAGCCAATTTTCGTCAAGGTCATCTCTCATGTCTTCGAGATCTTTCATTTCCCTAAAAAGCTCAGCCACCCTAGCCTGGTCGTCATAAAAGCCTTCCGCCAGACTTTCTTTGGTCAAATCTTTAAGCTTTTTATCGATATCTTCCATATCTTTTTCTATGTCCCTGATTTTTTTCCTAACGGCCTTAACTTCATCTCTTTTGAGTTTTTCTTTTTTTCTTTCCTTTTTGACTTGGGTCTTGGTTACAGTCGATTTTTCTTCCTCAGTCAGACTCATTTCCCTGAGTTTTTCCTGATAATAATCGTAATTGCCAAGATAAAGGTCCATCCTATCGGATTTCATATCTAAGATTTTTGAGGCAATTTTATTTAAGAAATACCTGTCGTGGGAAATTATCAAAAGGGTCCCCTCAAAGTCAAGGATGGCATCTTCTAGGATTTCCTTGCTGTCGATGTCCAAATGGTTGGTCGGCTCATCCATCAAGATAAAGTTACAATCCGAAATCATAAGCTTAAGAAGGGATATTCTCGCCCTTTCCCCACCAGATAATTCAGAAATTTCCCTAAAGACGTCTGTGTCATAGAACATAAACTTGGCTAGATAGGACCTAATCTCAAAGTTTGTAAGCATTGGAAAGGTCTCTCTTATTTCATCAAAGATTGTATTTTCTATATTTAATGACTTTTGTTCCTGGTCAAAATATCCTACATTTACAGATTCGCCCATCTTGGCTTTTCCGCCGTCTTGGAAGAGTTCTCCTAAGACTATTTTAAAAAGCGTGGTCTTTCCAACTCCGTTGTCGCCGATGATGGCTGCTCTTTCGTTTCTATAAATATCAAAAGATATATTTTTGAAAATCTCTTCTCCATCAAAGGACATCCTTAAATCTTCTACCTTTAGGACATCCATTCCCGATTGGATCCTAGGTGTAAATTTAAGGTTCATTGTGTCGGCTAGTTCTATTGGTTTATCAATTCTTTCCATCTTGTCAAGGAGTTTTTGCCTTGACCTTGATTGGGAAATACCTCTTTTTCTTTTGGAACCGCCTAGGTTTTTGAGCCTGTCGATGATTTCTTCTTGTCTTTCAATTTCCTTTTGCTGGCTCTTGTATTGGTGGATTCTAACTTCCATATCCTTTTTTCTCTGGGCCATAAAAGTCGTATAGTTGCCAGCATATGATGAAAGCCTGCCATTTTCTAGGACCATCATCCTATTTACAGTTGCATCCAAAAAATACCTGTCGTGGGAGATGATAATTGCTGTTCCCTTGTAATTTTTTATAAAGGTTTCTAGGAAATTTATAGCCTTGATGTCAAGGTGGTTGGTTGGTTCGTCTAATAAGAGCAGGTCTGGTTTTTCAAGTAAAAGACCTGCGAGTTCCACCCTTGCCTTTTGGCCACCGGATAAGTCTGATATTTTCTTCTTAAAATCAGCCTTGGCAAAACCCATGGCGGATAGGGTGCCTTCTAGTTCACTTTCTATGGCATAGCCATTCTCCTTGTGATAGGTGTCAGATTTTCTTGTGTATTCATCCATGATTGCGGCAAGCTTGTCAGGATCTGTTTCTGTACTCATCTTTTTTTCAAGGTCTCTAATCTCAGATTCAAGCTTAATTAAACCTTCAAAAACCGACAGGCAATAATCATAGATGGTCATATCAGAATCAAGGCTTAGGATTTGTTCCAAATACCCAACTTTAACGTCTTGGGGAATGAAAATCTTCCCATCGTCTGGCCTTAGCCTTCCTGTTAAAATATTAAAAAGGGTAGACTTGCCAGCACCGTTTAGTCCAACCAGTCCTGCCTTATCTCCCTTTTCTAAATTGAAACTTAGGCCAGAAAATATCTCTTTATTGGGATATGATTTGGCCAAGTTCGATACATTAAGTACATTCATCTAAAATATAAAATCCTCTGGGGAATTCATAAAGTATGTCAAGGTGAATAGCGATTCATCAAGGTGAACAGATTCGATAACCGCACCATTTGATACCTTCAAATCAACTGGTGAGAAGTTCCAAATACCTCTGACTCCGCCCTTGCATAAAACATCTGCCACATCTTGTGCCGCTTCTTTTGGTGTGGCAATAATTCCAATATCTATGGTGTTTTTCTCTAAGAAATCAGCCAATTCATTGACATCTCTTACCTTAAGATTAGAATCTGAAAGGGCCTTGGCTTCCTTATCAAAAACTGCCTCAAACTCATAACCAAGTTCCCTAAAAGACTGGTATTGGTAAAGGGCGTGGCCTATGTTACCATAGCCTATAAGAATCAGTTTATAATCCTTATCCACTCCGATAATCTTTGACAATTCATCAATAAGCTCTTTTACATTATAGCCATAGCCTTGTTGGCCAAAGCAACCAAAGTGGTTCAAATCTTGCCTAATTTGGCTGGCTGTAAGGCCTGTTATATCTGATAGCTCTTTTGATGATACCCTAATTATTCCCTTTTCATTAATGCTTTCAAGGTACCTATAGTACTTAGGAAGTCTCTTGATTACAGACAAAGAAATATTTTGTTTAGCCATATTAAATCTCCGATCCTTGTTCATCTCCATCATCTAAGATGTGAGAATTTAGTATCTGCCTATCCTCATCGCTTAGACCGTCAGCTTGACTATCCTCATCGCTTAAACTATCAGCTTGACTATCAATCTCAGCAATTATACTGTCTAACTTTTCATCCCTAATTCTTCTTAACTCTTCTTCACTAAGATCTTTATCCTCTACTATTTGTTCCTTATCCCTAAGAGAGATTGCGTTTACAAGGTGGAGAAAATACACAATAACCAAGCTTGAATAAAAAATCAGCTGGTTATTAGCCAGGAAGAAATCGTTATTAATAACGATCTTTCGAGGCAAAGCCCTTACAAAAATCGCCAAGGCTGAAAGGCCGTGGATTGATAAAAATGCAAAGGCAATGCTTGTCATTATGGCAAGGAAGATGGAAAAGCCTCTGGCATTTTTATTTAAAAGTACATCAAAGCTAAAAGCCAACATGCCTAGCCAGGAAATTATAAATAAAACATACCAGGCTAGACTTAAGACCCATCCACTCGCAAATCTTTGTGAAATAGTTAAGAGAAATAAGACCATGATAAGAAAAACCAGTGTTTTACTCATTCTTCTTTCAAACTTATTTTCCATAACAACTCCTATTTTTTGGACTTATATCTCTTTTGGGCATCAAGGATTTTTTTCCTAATCCTTAGATAGTGAGGAGTAATCTCGATTAATTCGTCCTCTTCAACAAATTCCATCATTTCTTCAACACTCATCTTCTTGGCAGGTGTGAGGATGATTGCGTCATCGCTACCACTTGCTCTAGTGTTGGTCATCTTTTTCTTTTTGCAAATATTTACGTCAATATCAAGTCCCTTGGCATTTGATCCTACGATTAAGCCTTCGTAGATTTCCTCGCCTGGCTCGATAAATAGTTGGCCCCTAGATTGGGCTGCATTTAGGCCGTAGGCTGTTGCAAGGCCTTTTTCTGTGGCAATAAGGCTTCCTAAAGGTCTTCTTTCAAGATCACCCTTATATCTGTCATAACCTTCAAATTCTGTGTTTAAAATTCCTGTTCCTTTGGTATCGGTCATAAATTCTGTTCTGTAACCAATAAGGCCTCTTGCTGGTATCCTAAAGATTAATCTGGTGTAACCTGATGCTGATGGGTGCATATCAATCATTTCACCCTTTCTGCGTCCAAGTTTTTCTATGATTGATCCAGTATATTCTTGGTCGACGTCAATAGTTGCAATTTCGATTGGTTCGAGTTTTTTACCATTTTCGTCAGTCTTAAACATTACTTCTGGTTTGGAAACTTGAAATTCATAACCTTCTCTTCTAAGGTTTTCTATTAAAACTGATAAGTGGAGTTCGCCCCTACCTGAAACCTTGAAGGCCTCGGTTGTATCAGTTGGTTCAACTCTAAGGGAAACGTCTGTTTCTGCCTCTTTATAGAGCCTATCTCTTATATGCCTACTTGTTACATACTTACCATCACGGCCTGCAAAAGGTGAATCATTTACAGAAAAAGTCATGGAAAGTGTCGGCTCAGAAATCTTTGTAAATTCGATTGGTTCGTGATCACTTTCTGTACCAATGGTATCGCCAATTCCAATATCTTCCATACCTGAAATAGCTACAATTGAACCGAACTTAGATTCTTCAACCTCAACTCTGTTTAGGCCGTCAAATTCATAAATTGTTACGATTTTTGACTTAACTAATCTATCTTTTTCGTTGTAATTGGTGATAATAGCTGGGGCGTTTTTCCTAATTATGCCAGACTCAACCTTACCAATAGCAATTGTGCCTAGGTAGTCATTGTAGTCTGTAGTTGAAACTAAAACCTTGAAGTTATCTGTATCTGGCGCCTCAAAGGCTGGTGTATATTCGATTATAGTATCAAGGAGGTCTGTCATATCTTCCTTAACTACGTCTTTTTCAAGACTTGCCCAACCTTGTTTGGCTGATGCAAATACGAATGGACTTTCAAGATAAGACTCATCTGCATTTAAGGAAATAAATAAGTCTAAGATTTCATCCTCAACCTCATCTATCCTTTGATCTGGTCTATCGACCTTGTTGATACAAATTATGGCAGGAAGTCCCATTTCTATCGCCTTTTTAAGAACAAACTTAGTTTGTGGCATTGGTCCTTCGTGGCTGTCTACAACAAGTACAACTGATTCCGCCATATTGAGCACCCTTTCAACTTCCCCACCGAAATCGGCGTGGCCTGGGGTGTCTATAATATTAATTTTCATGCCTTTATAAGATACAGCAGTATTTTTGGCAAGGATAGTGATACCTCTTTCTTTTTCAATAGTATCAGAATCCATAACCCTTTCTTTTACTGCTTCATTTTCTCTAAATAAACCTGATGTTTTAAGTAGGCCGTCTACAAGTGTTGTTTTTCCGTGGTCTACGTGGGCAATTATTGCTACATTTCTAACATCTTCTCTAATCATTAAATCCTTCTTTCATGCTAACAAATTCTATCAATATATTATACCTAATGTGAATTAATTATCAATTATTGGCAAATAAAAACATCCCCTAAAGGATGTTGTTAAGAATTTCGTATTAGACAGGCAATGGTAGTTTTATTTATAATAACCTCATCAGATAACTTCTTTACAAGGTCAATTCCCCTGCCAGATTCAGAAAATTTTTGGCTTTTATTTACAAATTTAATCCCCGAACCTTCGTCGCTGACCTTGATTAAAAGATAGGCTTCATCAAAAACTATGGAAATGTCTATAAGCCTTGTCTTGTCTTTTTTGTTGCCGTGCTTATAAGAATTTGCCACAAGTTCGTCTAAAATCAATCTAAGCTTATATATTTGACTTTCTTCATAATTCTTTGCATGAAGGACATCAATAAACTTATCCCTAAATTTTTTTATATCTTTCAGGTCAGAATTTATGACCTCTCTAATTATATCCATTCCTATCTCCTAAAATATTCTTACCCCTTTTTTAATTTTCCTATCATTTTAATAATTTAAGGCTTCTTTAGACTTGTTCTAAAAGTTTTCTGTTTAAAATTTTAAATCTGTGGTATAATAAGAACATAGTAGATTATGAAAGGAGACATTTTATGAAATACGTATGTACAGCATGTGGATACATTTACGATCCAGCTGAAGGTGATGTTGATAACGGTATAGAAGCCGGTACAGAATTTGCTGATCTTCCAGAAGATTGGGTATGCCCAGTTTGTGGTGTTGGCAAAGATATGTTCGAAGCTGAATAATAAAAAATTTAGAGGCCCTTGGGCCTCTTTTGTTTTGCAAAACTTTATTTATTTGATTTACGTTTTTCTTTTTTCTCGTTATTTCTAATCACGATTCCAATTGCCACTACTAGGGCAATTATAAAAATTGAAGTAATAATAACAATTGGATTTTCTAGGAAAAATATCTCTTCTTCTTCGACTTCACTTGTAGGGTTTAAGGCTAGAATTTGATTTCTATCTTCTTCATCCTCAACCTTATCTGGTTTAACTTCAAGAAGGATTTTTTTCTTTTTTTCAGGAATATTTTCAGAAGAGTTTAATTCTTTAGAATCAATTCCATTACCAGTCAGTTTGCTTTCACTTATTGACTGGATTTTTTTTGCCGCCTCATTTTCCAATTCTTTTCTCTCCTTAGCGGAGCTTGCAGTTTGAATCTTTTTGTTGTAATCCTTAAGAACTTCCTCTGTTTTCTGGCTAAGATTCTTGCTAGTGGTGTTAGCTTTTTGCGCTTGCATCTCAGCTAGGGCCTTAGAAAGATTCGAATTTTTATCTAGTTTAGTAACCAAGTCATCGACAACTTTTTCAAGCCTCTCCATATCTGGATTTGAATCTTTTTCAGCTTGTCCATCTTTTACTTCAGCTGGATTTTCTTTATTATCTCTCTTTTCCTTATAAACAGAATCCTCGTTTTTAGGCTCATTTCCATTTATTTCTTCTTTTTTTCCTGGTTCTACTTGAGGGTCTGCCGCTCTATTTTCCCCTTTTTTATCAGAATCTTTTTGCGAATCTTCAGGGTTATTAACAGGTACACTCTCAGCTGGGATTATTTTCTTGCCAGGTTTCTGGGGAACAACTTGTTGGGCATCTGATGCAAAACTAGTAAAGCTTAGGTTTAAAGTTAGTACACTTATTAATATAATTTTTATAATTTTTCGCATCTTCAATCACCTTCCTACTAGTATTTTACCCGCATCAGCCCCTTTAAACAATCAGTCGTTATTATCAAGGTCAGTGTCTGACGAATACCAACCCTTACCTATAATTGACGAGGTATTTAAGATGGTAATAAATGAATATGGGTCAATTTTTTTGATAAAAGACCTAAATTTAGCAGACTCGAAATTACTTGTCACACATAGAAAGACCGAAATATTTGTACCCTTGTAAAGGCCCCTGGCATCTACAATTGTAGCTGACCTATTTAGGTCTTTTTTGATAAAGTTTCCTATTTCTTCAGTCTTTGATGTTATAATTATAAAGAGTTTGGCTGTGTTCATTGAACCAATTATGGCATCCACAAAAATACCTTTCATCATAAGACCCAAGATAGAAAATAAGCCTATTTCTATACCAAATATCTTAATAGAAGCTATTGTAAAAATCGAATCTACAACAAGAAGGGACTTACCAACCTCAAGTGAGGAGTATTTTTTCATAATCATAGCGATAATATCTGTACCACCTGATGAAGCAGCTAAGTTAAATAAAATCGCAGAACCCACTGAGCTCATCAAGAGAGTGAAAACAAGTTCAAGCATCTTATTGCCTGTAAGAGAGCCATTAATCGGGAAAAATCTCTCGAGGGCAAGAGCTGTTAGCGAGTTAAGGATAGCAACATAGCCGGTCCTTATTGTAAATTTCTTGCCAAAAATAAAAAATCCTATAACTAATAAAACCACGTTGTAAAAAAGTGTTAGTTGGGGACGGTTAAAGGGCACAAACATTGAAGTGATAATACTCATACCCTCTACACCACCTATTACAAAAGAATTGGGATATTTAAAAAAGTGGGTTCCACACGCCATGAGAATGGCAGCAAAACTCATCCAAAATAGTTTGTATTCCTTAGTTTTAACATTACGTTCGTCGATATTTCTAATCAGTTGCTTGTCTTTTTGGCCTAAATCAATAGATTCATCGGTTTTCAATTCTACTCTCCATCTTAATAAAATTTACATTTTTCTGTATGTATCAATTATACAATGAACCAACTTTTATGCTAGTTCATTAGCCAAAGTTGGTTCATTTACTCATTATTTATTTTTACCTAATCGTTTGAATAATTATCAAAATATCCTTGGATTAAAACAACAGGTGTACCCTTATCTCCAGAACCTGAAATTAGGTCTGATAGAGAACCTAAGAGGTCTGTAATTTGTCTAGGTGTAGTACCTAGTCTCTTATTTTCATCTGTATTTTTATCCTTATTTCTAACTAGTTTCTTAAATTCTTCAGCAGCCTCTTCGCCGGAAAGTTCTGCCAAATCATTATCAGCAACGTATTTTAGTTTTAATTCATATGGTGTACCTACAAGTCCATCTGTGAAACCTGGTGATACAACTGGGTCTGCAAGCTCCCAAATGTGTCCAACAGGATCTTTGAAGGCTCCGTCACCATAAACCATAACTTCAATATGTTTACCAGTTTCATTTATAAGTCTTTTTTGAAGCTTATCAACAAAATCTTGGGCATCTCTTGGAAATAGTTTTACTTTATTACCTGTAGAAAGGTTTGAACCTAGAAGACCGTAGTCTGGGTTAAATCCTGAACCATCTACAGATTCTGTAAGAATTTCATCAAGTTTTAAAACTTTCTTTGCTCCTGCTTCCACAAGTTGTCTTTTAACAAGGTTTCTTGTGTGGATTGACGCAACTAAGACATTATCTGTAAATCTTAAGGCATCCACAGGATTATTTAAGAAATGAATTTCAGAATTTGGTGCGAGTTCTTTATAAAATTCTGGATAAGCCATATCTGTGAAAAGATGCTTATAATCACCTGCAACCTTTCTAAATTCTTCAAGGCTTAAAACATCTGTATAAGCATTAACATCAGAATTGAAAAGATCCATCTCGTCCATAACAAAGTTTCCAACCTCATCAGATGGGTAAGATAGGCAAATGTGTAGCTTTTTGCCTGATAGGGCAAAAGCCTTTAACATTATTGAAAATCTATTCCTTGAAAGAATTGGAAATAGTATAGCAACCTCATCACCATCAAACTTATTTGCAAAATCCTTAGCAATTTGCTCAATTGTAGCATAATTACCTTGGCTTCTAGCAAGAAGTGACTCAGTTACAGCAACTACATCCTTATCGCGAAGTTTAACTTCATTTCTAGCTACTTCCTCAACAATATCACCGACAATATCAACTAGATTGTCACCTTTTTTAACAATTGGTGCCCTAAGGCCCATTGCAACTGTTCCTATTAATCTTGGCATTTATTACTCCCCTTTCAACCAAATTATACAACCTTATTTAAAAAAATAAATACTAAAGTAAAAAAAATTTTAAATTAATTTATATTTCTAAAAAACATAAAAAATGCTAAAAGCTTAGCTTTTAGCATCGAATTTCTCCTTGCATTTTGGGCATCTTACCTTGATTTTGCCCTTATTTTTAGGAATTCTTAACTTTTGTCCACAAGAAGGACAAGAAATATACTTAAAGCCAGCTTCCTTAGACCCAGTCTTATTAGCCTTATCTTTGCCAAAAATACCCTTGATTGGATTAATAACATTTTCAACAAAAACCTGGTTTTCCTGACTCCTCTTTGCAACATTTGTAGACATGGTCCTAAAAATGGCATAAATTACAATAAAAGAAGATATGCCATTCAATACTGTAGACTTAATAAAATAAGCCACAAGAACTGCTACAATCGCAATCCAAACTAAAAATATCCCGTACTCATCAATACCGTATTTTTTCTGCACCTAATCACCTACCAAACTATCCATAACTTCAGCAATATCGCCATTTATAATGTAATCTGCAATACTATCTCTAGGAGTAGTATCCTTATTGATCAAAACTAATTTATTGCCCCTATAAAAATCAATCAGGCCAGCTGCGGGATAAACCACAAGGCTAGTCCCACCAACAATCAAAACATCAGCCTGGGCAATTAAATTAACTGCATAGGAAATATTATTTTGATCAAGACCCTCACCATAAAGAACAATATCAGGTCTAACAATCCCACCGCACTCATCACAATGAGCCTCAGCAGGAAATTTCTTCACATAGGCAAGGTCAAAATTCTTATGGCACTTTGTGCAATAATAATCCCTCAAATTGCCATGAAGCTCTATTACATTCTTGCTTCCCGCCTCTTGATGGAGACTGTCGACATTTTGGGTAATAACAGCCTTAAGCTTGCCCATCTTCTCAAGCTTGGCCAAGGCATAGTGGGCCTTGTTAGGCTTAATACCGTCAAGCATAAGATTTTCCTTGCAATAAGTCATAAACTCATCAGGATGGTTTACAAAAAACTCATGGCTAAGCATATATTCTGGAGAATATTTAGAGTCGTTCTTCCTATTATAAAGCCCGGTAGCTGACCTGAAATCAGGCACACCAGAAGCAGTAGAAACTCCCGCTCCCCCAAAAAATACTATATTATTAGAATCGTTAATAATTTTTTTAACTTCATTAAGAGTATCCATAAAACTCCCTTCCTATCTACTATTATTATAGTCTTTGTGGGCTGACTTACAAGGAAACTTCAAATGTATTTTACAAAAGAAAAGAATTGTGGTATCATAACAATAGACTTTTTTGAAAATAAAAGCTAAATCAAAAAGAAATCCAAATAAAATTACTAATAAATTTGACAAAGGATTTTTTATATAGTATATTATAATAGTCAGTGGCGACGGGGTGTGGCGCAGCTTGGTAGCGCGCGTGTTTTGGGAACATGAGGTCGAAGGTTCGAATCCTTTCACCCCGACCATAGATAAACAACCATTAGGTTGTTTTTTTATTGTCCTAAAAAATTAAGAAACTTTTTATACAGAACAAGCGACCTTAAGATGGTTGCTTTTTTTGTTGGTCTCACTTCGGCTTTG